>SBGE01000128.1 GCA_006226755.1 Deltaproteobacteria bacterium
ATAAAAAAGCCCCGGAATTCCGGGGCCTTATTGTAATTAAGATTTCTTGTCGCGTTTAAGAACACACTGACCATCTTTACACTGAGGTGAAGTCTTACAGTCGTGTTTCTTGTCATGCTTGTGATCTCCGTGTCCACAATCAGATTTTTTCTTCATGTCACACTTCCCACCTTTGCAATCGCCTTTCTTAAGCTTGCACTGCTTGCCTTTGCAGTCTTCAGGATTGCCTTTGCATTTCCCGTCTTTGTTTTTACAACAAGACATGTCAGGCTTGCATTGACCCTCTTTACACTCTTTACTCATTTTGGCATCGCCACAACAACTCTTATGTTTTTTTCCAAAATGACCACAAGACGTGATGAACATTAGGGCCATAACCATTGATAAGATTTTTAGTAATTTCATTTCTATCCTCCGATATATTGCGTTAACTCAGTAAGTAAATTTTTGTCTATTTTACTTAAGCAATTGGAGGTCTGAAAAGGCGGTAATTAAAGCTTCTAGGATTTTCTTCCCCATAAAGGAAGTTAATTTGTCCCAAGTAGGCACTCGGGGAAATAATGACAGGTTGTTCAACAAATTGAGTTAGAGTACAAACACTACAAACAACCATACAGTTTGAAGTTTTTGCTTTGGAAGAGTGAGACTTATGTGACTTACTCCGAGAGTGGTTTTCACACTCTCCTTTGTTGATCTCATGTTTGCCTTCAAACTTTTTTTGTTCGCAATGGACATGCCCGAAAGCTCCAGTGGAGCTCATAAAGCCAATGATAAAAAAGAAGACAGTCAGCATTCTCATGCCATTATTATCGGACAACTTTATCCGGGAAAAAAGGCTGTAAGCTCAGAGTTGACAGAAAATTGACCAAAAGAGTGAATTAATCCTGTTTAAATAACTCCAAAAGAGTAGTGAATCCCTTGGTTTTTGGACGATCCACATGCGAAATTAAACAGATATCTACACTGGTTTCCTTTTTTCCAACAAGTTTGAGGTGTTTGAACCTCTCCGCAACGGGGTTAGGTAAAACAAAAAGTCCATTTCCTTTGGCACCAAGAGCTGCCAATAATTCATAATTAGAAATAGGAATATGCTTATAGTCTTTGAAGCGGCCAAGGACTTTGGTGAGAGAAATCATCTCAGGATTGTAGTAGATCACCTTCTCATGGTCTTCGAGTTTTCTCGACCATAGTCCTACATATTCTTTTCGAAGTTTCTTGATCACCAAGTTGGGATGTTGAATCGGATTAGCGACAATACCAATATCGATTTCGTGATCTATCACTCCTCTAGTTATTTCACCTGAACTTTTGAGAACAAAATCGATTTCTAGTTGAGGATACTTTTCCATCGCCATTGGCAATACATTTGGGAAAGAATCGATGGCAATCGACTGGTGCGCACCAATCAAATAACGACCGGCGACAGTTTCCAACTCTTCAAGACCTTCTTGAATTCCTTGTTCCCAGCTCGCTTTCAATTCTAAAATTTGCTTTTGAACTCGATAACCAAGCTCTGTCTGCTTGAGACCTCTTCCCTGCCTGATGAAAAGCTCTCCTTGCATAGTGGACTCAATTTTTTTAAGAGCTTTAGAAAGAGATCCCTGACCCATATTCAGGATTTCAGCAGCTCTTGAGATGTTGAGTGTTTCACAAAGAGTGAGAAAGTATTCAAATTCTGGCAAAAAAGGTGACATAAGCATTCCTCCAAGGAATACATAGTATGGATAATGCACTCTTTCAAGTAGTGTTTGAAAAAGATAAAAACTATTCACAGGGTCACAAAGGCCCAATGGAGGAAGTGATGAAAAAGTTTTTATTTTTAATATGTGTTATAGGTACTCTTGTTTTTTCTTTTGAGTCCCATGCTGAATTAGCACCAATCATGCAACAAATCGGTACAGGCTTTAAGGCCAGCTTCAAGGCAGCAAGCAAAGGAGATAACTCCACCGCCAATCAGGAAATCGTAAAAAACCTGGCAGAACAAATAGCTCTCGCTGTAAACATACTCCCCCCAGGAGTTAGTCCTGATGATGCTGAAGTTGTTGCGAGATACCAAGGTCTCATGAATGAATTACTCGAAAAAGCTGTTCAATTGGAAGATGCTTTTGCCACCAATCCAATGAATAAAGATTCTGCACTAGCTATTCTAAAAGAGATGGATGCTTTAAGGAAAAAAGGTCATGCCATCTTTCGTTAATCTCTCCGTGTTATTTGTCCTTATGATGGGAGGTCTTTTGACCTCCTGTCTCCCATCTGAAGAAAAAAGTCCGGTTGAATTTGTCGACCTAAGAATTGAGCCAGTAAAACCGACTCCCGTCGAGATCATTCCCATTGAGGCCAGTTATAAAAGTGTCAATGAGCATTTGATCAAGAAGAGCTGTATTGGTTGTCACAATGCCAACTCTCCCCGAGTTTCCTTTGAAACGGAGCAGGATGTCCGCGATAATGCAGAGGACATCGCTTTTTATATAGAAAGTGGATGTGACCTCGGCTCTTGTATGCCTCCCCGCGGGACGACTCCGATCCCGACCGAAGAAGTTCTCAACGCCTTTAAAGATTGGGCAGAAGTTTTATAGCTTGATAGAGATCATCTTTTGATTCATATTTTCGTGTAGAATAGACTCACGAGGTGAAATATGTCTGAAGATATGGTCAAAGTAGTTTTAAAGCTAGCTGAAAAAGGTGACCAGGCCATCTACGATTATTTTGTAGAAAATAATATGGTCTCCAAAGATCTTGTCGATCGCATTCAAGGGGCCAAGAAAAAAGAAGTCCTCTCACCTTACTATCCTCACAAAGTCAAAATCGACAGAGTGCTTTACGAAGCAGAAAAAACCAAACTCCAAATTGAATTGATCAAATTGCAACGTTGGATAAAAGAAAACGACCAGAAAGTGGTTATCATTTTCGAGGGGCGTGATGCTGCCGGGAAAGGGGGAACCATCAAACGGTTCACCGAACATATGAATCCAAGGGGGGCCAGAGTAGTGGCCCTCAACAAACCAACTGACGCGGAAGCTGGACAATGGTATTTCCAAAGATACGTTACTCAACTTCCAACAAAAGGTGAAATCGTCTTCTTCGACCGTTCCTGGTACAACCGGGCCGGTGTTGAAAAAGTCATGGGCTTTTGTACAGATGAACAGTATCTGGAGTTTGTTTCACAAGCTCCGAAATTCGAAGAAATGTTGATGAAAAGTGGTGTCCATCTCATCAAGTTCTGGTTCTCGGTTTCAAGAGAAGAACAACTTCGTCGTTTCGTGGGAAGAATACAAAACCCACTTAAGCGATGGAAAATCTCACCCATGGATTTACTCTCTCTTCCAGAGTGGAGCAAGTATACAGAGGCCAAAGAAAGCATGCTCTTTTATACCGACACTCCTGAAACTCCGTGGACTGTCATCAAATCAGATGACAAGAAACGTGCCCGTCTAAATGCTCTTCGCTATGTTCTCCATCAGTTTCCATATGATGGAAAGGATATGCTCAATGTCGGCGAACTCGACGATAGTATCATAGGTCGAGCCAACGATATCTACAGTGAAGAAGAACTTCTTCATCACGAGATGTTTGACAAGTAATCGGCTTTTTCCCAAAACTGAGTATACGCGCCAGTCCAGTTCAGATGAATTTTGCCAAGTTCTCCCCCGCGATTCTTTTTGACATAAACACTGGCCTCACTTTCAGTTTGATCCTTGTCTCGGTCGAGAAAAATGACCACGTCTGCATCCTGCTCAATGGAACCACTGTCTCTAAGATCTGAAAGTTTAGGCTCTTTGTTGTCTCTCTTTTCGATATCGCGAGAGAGTTGACTCAAGATCAGTATGGGAATTTCCAGTTCCCGCGCAAGTACTTTGACTCCCATACTGATCTCTTGGATCTGATGAACCATATTCGAATGCTTTCCATGACTGCGAATCAACTGCAGGTAATCAATCATCAAAAGTCCAAGTCCATGCTCCATTCGAAGCTTGATGGCCAGTCGTCTGATTTCAGGAAGTGTCAGTCCTGCTTTATCACAGATATGAAACGGCATGTGCGAAGTCGTTTCAACAGCTTTGCCTAGATTGCGAAGATCGTGGTCGCCAAAGTCTTTGGTTTTAAGTTTCCTAAGGGGAACTTTTCCAAGTGATGAAATAACCTTGGCGAGAATTTCATTACTTCCCATCTCTAGGGAAATAAATCCCACAGGTGTTTTGTATGTGTTGGCGATGTAAGTTGCTATGTTGATGGCAAAGGAAGACTTGCCGACACTTGGTCTTGCCGCTAGGACAATCATTTGCCCCGGACGAAAGCCCATCAAAATTTCATCGAGGCTTGGGAAACCTGATTTTAGTCCACCTTGTCCTTTTTGATTTTCAAGCTCTCTTAGAAATCCTTTAAGTGTAGAATTCATTGGGAGAAATCCCTTCTTCTCTTTTTCTGGGTCAGCGAGCTCAAGCATCAACGACTCCAGAGTTCTGGTGGCACTATCTGGATCTTCATGATACTTGAAGCCAATTCCTTCCAAGGTTCGGCCACTCTCTACTACTTTTCTAGCGCGTGCGTGTTTCTTGATAATATCAACGTAATCAAAAGCAAAAGCTGTTGTAACTGGAATCTCAGCGAGCATCAGCAATGCTTTATAACCTCCAATTTTTTCAAGAAGATCTCTTTCTTTGAGTTTGTTTCTTAAGGTCACAAGATCGACGTTTTTCCCCTCTCTAACCAGTTCATTCATCGATTCAAAAATATACTGATGTTTTTTGATGTAAAAGTCTTCAGGCTTCAAGTCCTCTGTTAGCTCGAATGTCTGAGGATTGAGCAAAAGAGTCCCTATCAATGCCTGTTCAGACATCGCGTCGTGTGGAAGTGTGTGCATTCTGTCTCCGTGAATGATCTTAAAAACGTAAATGTAAATTAGTTTTTGTGTGAGATATTTTTAGGTTAAACGACAAAAGAATTTTGGGCCACCACAAATTTCTGTCATGCTCTGTCCAAAAGTAACTGAATTGAATGGTTACTTATACTTGCCGCAAGTAGCTTCTAAATATCTGAAAATTCTCATTTTTTGAGATATGTCTAGGTTTTGAATAGTACTTCTTTCTTGAAATCTTTTGGGTCAGAACTTGAAGCCTTATAAAATAGAAGTATTCAGTAAAAAGTAGGAGTTGTTATGAAGTTGATGTTGAGCCTTTTTATTTGTTCCTTGTTTTATTCTTTAACGACCTATGCTTGTGATGAAGCAGCCTTTAAGAATTGTCTTAAGTTTAAAGGCGGGATCAAGTGTTATCAAAAGCATAAGTGTAGTGAAGATCTTTACCAAAGAGACTTCTGCCAAAATTTTGATTATAAGCACTGCTTGAAATGGAAAGGTGGTATTAAATGTCTCGCCAAGAAAAGTCAGTGTGAAGAAGTTCTCGCCAATGACAGACACAACCTTGAGGGATACCTTCCTCTTCTGTATCAACCTGAAAATGAACAACATTATTCTAGAATTGGTATGATTGAAACTCAGTGCCAATCAGACGGACTGATTCGAATGAATGCAGTCAGAAGTAATGATAACTTTCTTGATCGATTTTTAAGAACGGCTGATAACTTTGGAAATGGGGTGAGAACTTATAAACTTGGAAACTACCAAGCCCATAAGACTGATTGTTCAGGATTTCTTATGCTATCAATGAAAAAGATGGGTCTCAAAGTAGCGGGTCCTCAATTTGATCTTGCTCCAAACTATCCTCGTTTCTTCAAAAAATGTGATCCTAATAATCTCAAGCCTGGAGATCTCCTTCTTCTGAATAAGCCAGGGCGCGATCCTGACCATTGGATAATGGTTTCATCAAAGGGGAAATGGCCATCAGGAGATATAGAGATTATGGATGTGTCTTCTGATTATTACGGAGGGAAACCTTACTACAAGGGAAAACTTCAAAAGCGTGGAAACATCCAAGCTAGAAGAGTTTATTCCTGTGTAAGACACAAAGACATGGATCAAGTGAGCGGACTTACTTCTCTTTAGGCAACCAGCTTAAGTACGTGAGCTTGCCCTTCAGGGTCTGGAGTTTCAACCACACCAGAAGTGTGTTTGATAAAATCAATGAACATGGTCCAGGCCTTGAATTGTTCGTGCTGACTATCAGAAAATTTCGAAGGCGTTTTTGAAATGGAAAACACTCCCCCAATCGAGACTGTTTCTTCTTTGGGATCCGAAAGTGAAATGACTTCAAATTCAAGAGGCACATAATAGGTTTTGGCGAAGTACATGTTCACTCGAATTACTTCACCTTCTTTGAAATGAAGATTGGTTTCAACAGGAAGCATTTCAAAACGACAACCATTCTCAGAGATGTCGACTAACTTAACTTGCTCGGCCTTGGCTTCACCCTCAACATCAGTAATTTCGGCTTTCAAATAATTTTCAAAAGCTGCTAGGTCGTGTCTGATATGTTCTCGTTTATCATTAAAGTTCATTTCATCTCCGTCATTAATATCGGTGAACACCGCCACTACTTATCGGATAGAAAAGCTTTTAATTTTAGAGACTTAACGCTACTTACTTCTTCGCAGAAGTAATTTGCGTTAAGTAATTGAAATCACCAAGGAATCTCAGACTTATCTCGAAAGAATGATCCATTCGGTGCTCCAGCAGGAAGATTTGCTAAAAAGATTGCCGTCTGTGCACCCTCGGCCGGAGTTCTAGGAGCTGCGTCTCCTCCCATTCGTGTTCTTACCCAACCAGGACACATGGAATTGATTTTCACATCACCGCTAAGTGACTGAGCGACAGTTTTAGTGATGGCATTTAACGAAGCTTTAGTGAATGAATAAGAAAATGGACCAGTCAGTCCTTCGTTAAAAGACCCCCAGCCAGAAGAGATATTTACAATTCGACCATAACCTTTTTCCATCATCGAAGGAGCAAAAGCGCGAATCAAATCGTAGACTGAAAGAACATTCACTTGAAGCGCCTGCATGAACTGGTCGTCATCAATTTCAAAAATACTGCCTTCATTCAAAACAGCAGCGTTGTTGATCAAAACATCAGGTTCCCCAAATTCAGAACGAATGACCTCAATATCACCAAGCATTCCTTCTCTATCTGAAAGATCAAGATGAACCGCCTTAACATTTTCACCGAGTCGAGAAGCTTCTTTTTTGCCAGCTTCAAGATCGCGACAACCAATTAAAACCAAGTTGTTTTTATCAGTAGAGAGCCCTTCGACAGTGGCTAGACCTATTCCTCTATTTCCACCGGTCACTAATATCGTTCTTTTTTCCATAACATACACCCTTTCAGAAAAGTTGATCAAATCACTTTGGTCAGACTTAGAAAATTCACAAAGACTTACATCGCATCACAAAGTGTGACTGATAAGACAGAATAAAGGAACTTACTTTCAGGAGGAAATATGAAATTTCTAATGACAGCATTGATGCTGATCTCTACAACAGCGATGGCGAACCTCCATCAAGCTCCCCCAACACTTAATATCAACAGATCAACAAAAGGTGTCTTTGTTGATTTCACCAAAGTGAAATCTGAAATCACATACAACGTGAAAATGAGAACAGCGAAAGTTGTCACCACGATTGAATTCATTCAAGCCGAAGAAGGAAGCCCGGTCTTTGATTTGGTTCCAACTCCGACCAGTGTTTCAGTCAATGGTAAAAATGTGAAAACAGAAGAAGCTTCACTGGATGGCGTTTCAACTGTTCGTTACGTGAAAGAAACTCTTCCAAAGGGAACTTACAATCTTGTCATCCTTAATGAAATTGAAAAGAACATTTCTTTTGAATCAGATCACGTTAAAAGTGCATTTTGGATGAGTGATCTTTCAGATAGAAGATACCTTGAACAATATCTTCCAACCAATCTTGAATACGATCAGTATAAAAATGATATTGAAGTTCGAATTCTTGGTACTGACGAAGAACATGTACTTTATACCAATGGTGAAGTCACAGAACTTTCCAAAAACTATTGGTCTGTTTCTTACCCAGAAGTTTACACTGCAAGCTCACTCTTCTTTCATCTGACAAAGAAAGGATTGATTCCTGAAAAGAAAGCTGATTACAAATCAATTGATGGAAGAACAATTCCTGTAACTGTTTACACTTCTCAAAGTACACAACGTTTCATGGACAAGGCCCTCGAGGTTTTGGCCGAACTTGAAAGAGATTACGGTCCATTCCCACATAATCAAGTTATCATTTATGGTGCTGGATCCGGCGGGATGGAATACTGTGGAGCGACCATCACTTCTTTTTCAGCTCTGGGACACGAACTGACTCATAGTTATTTTGCCAGAGGTATCATGCCTGCTCATGGAAACGCTGGCTGGGTTGATGAAGCGATAGCTTCTTGGAGAGATAGTGGATACCCAAGCTATACAGAATGGAGACTTTCAAGAACTTCGATGGCCGGACACTCTGTTTATAGAAGAACAACAGACAGAGCAGCCTACTCTTCGGGAATGAAATTCATCGGTCACTTGCATGAAAAATTCAAAGCTCAAGAGAGCTTCAAAGTTTTTCTCAAGAGATTTTTTGAGGAGAGAAAGTTCAAACCATTCAAGACTCCTGAGTTCAAAAAAGCGATTGAAGACTATTACAATACAGACGTTACAGCACTCTTTAACAAGTACGTGTATGGAACTGAACTGTCAGGCGCTCCGAGCATGGATGAAAATCATAAAGGTCATGAACACAAAGAAAATGAATACCACCCTCGTTTGAGTGAGCAACAGCTCCTCGAACTCCTTTGAACCAAAAGGTCGGCTCCTATCGGGCAGTGGGAGCCGGCTTTTTTAGTCAAAACCATTGCCCTCTTCTCCCCGCCCGTTTAAAATCTTCCCATGACAGACAATCAGGAAAACACCAAAGACGAGACCTTCTTCAAGATCTGCAACAGTGTGATGAAGATGGAAGTGGCCAAAGGTCATCTTGAATGGCGACTCAGTGATATTGCTAAAGATGCTGATGTCACCCGCTCGTTAATCTATTACTACTTTGGAAAAGAAAAGGATCTTATTCTGGAAGAGGCCTTTCGCTACATGATTGATCT
>SBGE01000095.1 GCA_006226755.1 Deltaproteobacteria bacterium
AATGACTTAGGTCAGATCCTCCATTGAAGTAAACAGTCGTTCCTTGATCGCTTGGTTTAGCGCCTTCAGTTTGAATCAAAGCTCCGTGAATCAAAGCTTCTCCTTCCTTGCAGTCGCTATGGCTTGGAAAGATCGCCATCTTGGCATTTTCCATTTCCATAAGTTCGAGTTTTGTTTCAAGAACGGCTTCGTAAAACTTTTGGGCACGGCCGATATCAGTAACAGCAATTTCAAACCAGTTAATAGTATGTGGATTTGTGGCAGACATAAGGACTCCTTTTTAAAAGATAAGAGGAGTGTAGTTAAACAATTCAATTTTTGTAAGAAGAATTCAGGCCGGTTATTAAAAGTGTACTAATATCATGTTCTTGACGCAGACTACCTGTTCAGAAATGTAATCTGCGTTAAGAGGGTGAAATTCCGTAAAGTCAATTGAGCTGCTATAATTTCTCATGGATCTCTATCATCAGATATTTTTAAAAGATTTTTATGTCAGAGTGTCTCCACTCTACAACATCATCACTGTGTTCGATGATATTCAATACAATAATAATGACTATGAAATGTTGAGTCCGCCTCAGCGTAAACAGGTAATTGAAGCGTTAGTGAAGAATGATCATGTTCAAGACACAGGTAAAACTCTCAAAGATAAAAGCACTGGACGAATTGTTCGCTTGGTTCAGACCGCTTCTCAAGGTGTTTCACCCCTTCATGAATTTGAAAAGTACTACAATCAAACTGATGTTTTTGTGATTACTCCGGGATCTTATTTTCTCTTTCTCATGAAGGAGCTTTTCAAGAATCAAAAAGATGAAAACCTTCTGAAAGAGATTGAGGATTTGATCACCACACATCCAGTGAATTTGATTCAACTTCTTTATCATTCAAAAAAAGATGATTTTCATCTTCTTTTTCACGACAAGATTGATCATTTCAAATCATTGCAGCATCAAGCTGTTATAGGTCCACTCTCAAATAAAAAAGCACTAGGTAAACTTCTTTAAAGTGGTTCCATGACAAATCGATATTTTTAGCGAACAATAAGTGAAAAGGATCGTTATGGATTGGAAAATTTTCAGTACAACATTTATCACAATCTTCATTGCAGAGATGGGAGATAAAACCCAGTTCGCGGCCTTTGCAGCTTCTGCTCAAACAAAAGCAACAGTTTCTGTTCTTTTGGCCACAGTACTCGCCTTGGCGATTGCCGGGACTCTTGGTGTTGTCGGTGGAAGTCTTGTGGGTCAGTACATTGATCCCAAAAAGATGAAATACTTTTCAGGAGCCGCCTTCATGTTGATGGGGCTTTGGATCCTGCTTAAAAAATCGTGATATGGATTATAAAATTGTTGTCAGTCAAATTGTCAGAGAACTGAGAGGGGACTTGAGCCAGGAACAGCTGAATAGAAAGCTGGGCTTCAAGTCCAATCAGGTTTATCGTTGGGAAAAAGGTCATGCCAAGGTGGATTGGGATGACTTCATCTTACTTTCCAAAAAGCTCAAGTTAGACCTTAATCTTCTTCTTAGAAGTTATTTCCGTTTCAATGGAAGCGCAGAAGATATTCCTTCATTATTTGACCATCTCTTTGCGGGACAATCTCTGTCTCGAATTTCAAAAAGAGTTGGCATAAGCGAAGGTAAACTTCGGCGTCTTTCAAATGGCCAAACCTCGATTACTCTCGATGATTTTCTCAAAGTCATATTCGGACTCGATCGTATGGAATCGCTGGCCTTTGTTCACGAACTGGCCGGAAACAAGACACTTGCTTCTCTTAAAGAAGAAAAGAAGCTGATGGATAATATTGTCAAAAGTTATTTCAAACATCCTGAGCTTGGGCTTCTTTTGGTTTGTCTGAATCTTCCCGGATATAAAAAGCTCTCTTTTCACCAGGACAGCTGGCTGGCCGAAGTTAGTGGAATTGAGCTTAAGAAAGTGAATACATTGTTAAAGCTCTGTCTCGAACTCAAGTTGGTCGAAAAACTTGAGGGTAAATATATTCTGACTCCTTTCAAGCTCAGTGATCGAGGAGATCGAGCCTCCATGATGAAAGTTCGTTCATTTTGGACAAAGAAAGCTCTCGATAAACAGAAGATTCTTGCCCCTCAAGATGCCTACGGCTCTATCGTTTTCACCACATCCAAGAGTGCACGGGACAAGATTATTGGAAGTTATCTGCGCTTCTTTGAAGAATTCAAACAAATTGTTGAAGAAGACAAATCACCTCATCAGATTCCTCTGGTGATGAATTTCCACCTTTTTAACCCTGGACAAGAAGACTAATCTCCCATTTTGAAAGCACTCTTTTCAAAACCGGAGAGAGAAAATTCAGAACTATTCGCCTTCATATTGCTCGAAGTTACATCTTCATCCTATAACCCTCCTATAAACGGAGGACACCATGAAAAATCTGCTCGCACTCACATTACTTTTTTGTTTCAATGCATTTGGGAACGAGACCTTTCTCGATTTCGTCAAAGAGAAATCAATCAAACTGGCCTACGATGATGGTGATGTTCACACTATTACTTTTTCCGAAAACGAGTTTGGAATTGTGACTGGGAATTATGCCGATGAAAACGGAAAACAAGTTATCGGAATGCCCGTGAAATTTGTTATAGATGATGGAATTGAGTACATGCGACTTTATAAAGACAGACATTCACCAGTAGGAACATACAAATACGCCATGTATGTTTTTATTCCGACTCAATTTACTCCGGGAGAATCAACAGCTTACGTCGATGCCCGTTGGGGACATTATAAAGAGCCATTGTTCTTTATTGTTGATTAAGAAACCTTGTCCTTCGGATCAGATGCCGAAGGACACACTTAGATAAATGAATTCTGGCTCCATCTCTTCGTAAAAGATCTCAAAGATATAACGATTGAGAAAAGGGGAGACCAAGTTGGTTTTAAGATCCCAGGGTTTGTACTCTACTGTAAAACCTATACCGCCAATCATGGTATCAAACCAGAATTCGTTTGAATCTCCACCTGCACATTCACGATCCACTTCTTGAACACCATTAGAAGATCCACTTATAAGTCTTTTGACTTTGAATTTACGACATTCTCCAGTGTCACCAAAAGGATTCATGAAATCATTACTTCCGAATGTATCGGCCAGAATCAAAAAAGATCCAATTCCCCATTTCTCGTGAATCTGCTTTTGCCACTGTACACCTAGAAGCAGACCGGTGAAAGTATGGCTGGCCTCAATCTCGGCTTCTGCAGGATTATTAGTGTCATAGTTGATGAACTTTTCTGAAAAACGATAAATGGGAATATAAGCGCCACCAAAGACTGAAACAAAGCTGTCTTTATTTTCACTACTGTAAACCAAATAAGAAACACCTGCACTCAAGTTGTAGAACTCAACACTGATGTCATCGGCCTGAGAAAAGGAAAGTCCGGAATTTTGAAAATCACTGCGGGCCTTGCCTTCAATCTTAGAGCCGACAATCCAGCCAAAAAGAGAAAGTTTGTCTGAGAGAGCATGGCCATAGCTGCCGGCCATTGTCGGTCCCGACATATAGCCTTTTTCTGTTACATTTTCATAATTCCCAGTAAAACTTCCATAGATAAAACCTGGCTTCACTTCACCGAAGTGTTCACCTTTTTTCGCATGAGTTTTTGGAAGAGGTGGATCGGACATAATGTACTGAACCGCCAGCGGACCGGTATTCAGGCCTGAGCGAATATTGGCAAAAGAGGTTGAGCTAAGAAGCCCACATAGAAGGAATATGATGATCAATTTTTTCATGGAAACTAGTGTGACAAATCCAAGACCATCAGAAAAGGGGTCTAAGCCTTTGAATTTAGTTGCGCATATTCCTGTGCTATAATGAAGCCTTAGGGGGTGCTTCCATGAGATGGGCCCTGATGACCTTATTCTTAATCCTTTCTGGATGCGCTTCTAAGAGCGTAGTGGTGAACGAAACACTCTTGGCCGACGGCTTGACCTGGAAGGTCGAAATCGAACTTCAAAACGTTTATCGAGACTATGCCATCAAATGCAATAATGTGGATCGCACTATTTTCTCCTTTGAAGATTGTATTCAAAAGATGATTCTTCACGATTATGATCAGTATCTGATGGCCTACACCCAAGAGTTGTGTGGACGAGTCCCTCATCGCACATTCGCTACCAATATCAGTCATGGAATAAAACAAAAATCAACGCGGATGCAAACCTATGTTGAATGTGTGGACAAGTATGATCTGATTGAACAACGATTCTATGAACAGTTATTGAATACTTCAGCTGAGAAAGCGCTTCGAGGTCCAGCTGTCATTAAACCGATCTATATTCAGAAGTGGTCAGACTAGTTCTGATTTTTCCTTTTTTGTTCCAGAACTTTTTTCTTTTTGGTGATTGCTTGTACGCGGTTTTTCTTTTTATTTCGAACATTCTTTTCAACGTTGAATTCTTTTTGCATTGATCGTTTTTCTTTTTTGAGTTCTTTGATCCTGGCACCAATTTCCTTTTTCTCATCAAAGAGCCGATTGACTTCAACTTTCAAATCTTCAATCTCCTTGGAGAGCTGGGCCTTAAGGCTCGGATCTTGCTTTAACCTTTGTTGTAAGCTCTCCAATCTATTTCTTGCATCCTGATGTTGTTGCTTGATTTTTTGCTTGAGGGGACGCAACTTTAAGATTTTATCCTTAACTTGTTTTCGGATAGATTCAAACTCAGCTCTTCTTTCAATGAATGCGTCACGCTCTTCCTTCCAATCTTCCATTTTCTTTTCGTAAGCGGCTAGGTAGCGATCCCACTTCTCTTTCTTCTCTTTCCACTGCTCTTCGTCTCTTTGCCAATCTTTCTTTTTCTTGTCGACTTCATTTTTCCAGTTCGAACTATTATGCTGATGTTTTTTGTGTGCTTCATAATTGAGATCTTTCACCCAATCATACTGTTGGGGGTGGGTGAGCTTGTCTTCATGGATGACCATCCCGTGTCCAGGAATCAGGGCATCTTGATGGTCTTCATTTTTGAGATGCTCAACATGAACTTCACCTTCAGATACAGAAGCCCAGGTATGTTCATCGTGTCCGACAAAAAATTTGGTTCCTCTGACCGAAAGGGAAGCGTGTCGGGTCTTCACTTTCATGTTGGGTTCTTTTTTCTTGTTGATGACATTGATCAGAAGATGTCCTGATTTCAAAATCAGGCTGGTTTCTCCAAGGCTTTCTTCTTTGATTCGTTCTACCAAAGAAGCGATCTGAACCTCTGTGTTCTCCTGGACTCGCATGATCCCTTTGTCTGGAAAACGCAATATGAGAAGGGACTTCTTTCCTGTCCGTATAATGTCGCCAGTTCCTACCCAGTCTTCCATTTCTAGTGGGTACCATTCACCTTGATGATGAATTTCCACTTCGCCATTGATATGAACGATGCTGGCGCTGAAGGAGTTGGCAAGAACTGATGTAGTCAGGAATAAGTAAAAAACCAAAAATTTCATTCCTTCATTATACTCCCATTTTTGTTCTAATCTGATAGAATTTCACCATGAATAGAGACAAGCTTATACTGGTGTTGATTACCGTTTTGGTGTTCTCCTCCGGTTTCTTTATTTTCAAATTTTATAATCTGAAATCTCAGGTATCTGCTCTAACTCTTCGAACTAAGATTGCGGCGAAAGAAAAACGGCGGGCAAGGACTTGGGAAGAGTCAAAAACACTTAAATCAGAAAAACCGCTGGCCAAGGCAACTGCGACAGTTGTGCCAACACCATCCGACGAGATTCCAGAAGTTATTCATGATTTCAGCGCTGTTGAA
Organism: Deltaproteobacteria bacterium; assembly: GCA_006226755.1. Taxonomy (GTDB): domain Bacteria; phylum Bdellovibrionota; class Bacteriovoracia; order Bacteriovoracales; family Bacteriovoracaceae; genus M0603. Next base: position 5,781 of record SBGE01000095.1, read on the forward strand.
ACTGAAAAACTGATGAATGACCTCCAAAAAGGAATGAAATCCTATTGGCGACTCAATATTGATGACATCAACCGTGATCTGGCGATGGCCGAAGAGTTAATTTCTAGAAATCCTGATGTGTACTCCTCACATAAGGCAAAGCTTATTTTGATGTTGGCAAAAGAAAATCATCTTAAGGCCGAAGTTCCAGAAACTGATATTGAACAAACTCTTTCCACGATGGCCGAGTTTGATATTGATTCTGACAAAATCCTTCAAAAAGAAGCGTTTTTGATTGCGAGGACAAATAAAAAAATTGAAGCTTTGATGGATGGAATCGATCTTTTGGAAGAACAGATTGAGACAGCTGATAGTGTTGAGGCCGAAGCTGCTTTTGAGCAACAAATGCAAGAGAAGTTTCTTGAGATGGAAGATCTTGAAAACCAAATCGAAAACGGACTTCTCGCTGAAAAGGATTTTCTCAACGAAGATGTGGTTGAGATCCCAATGTATCGTGCTTTGGCAAAAGGTGATTACGACGAAGTCATCGAGCAGGCAGAGGCTCTTCTCGAATCCTATCCCGATTCTATTTCGGGACATTTCTTTATCGTTCGTGCTCTTCAGCTTTCTCATGACATGGATGGGCTTCGAGCATATCTTTCTAATCTCAAACTCTCTGATGAAGATAATAAAAAACTCGAGGATCGAGTGAATCTCAACGGGGAAGAAGATCCGCGTGAATTTTGGAAAAGGTTAAGGTTTTAATGCGATTTATCTTATTATTAATTCTATTCATTTCTGTTGGTTGCTCTCATATTGAAAAGTTTAATGCTGTCGAAGGAAAAATTCTCTACGAAGAACATTACGCCACTTTTAACGATATCGATTATGAGTCTGGTGAATCTGAAACTTTTGGTGCGGCCGTAACCTCTAAAAAAATCTACGACAAAGGCTATGGTTTTGATTATTCCATCTACCCAGATGTCTCTTTCGAAAGTTCAAAACTTAAACCTCGTAACCCCAATGATCAACTGACTCATAAGCAAATCAAAATGCGTCGTCTTTCGGCCTTTCTTGGGGCGAGAGGAAGTTTCTACTCCATCGTGGGGATCTTTGATCTGAACGTGGAAGTCGGGCCATCCTATACTGAGGCCTATAACGACACTCTTAACACCTCCAAAGTCGAACCGACTTTTCGCTATGAAGGTGCGTACACCCTTTTCTTTATCAAAGGGTTGTACGGCACCGTTTCATTCACTTTTCAAGAATCCACTGATGCAACTTACTCCGAGTACTACTCGTTGATGTATAAGTTGGGTTATCGGTTTTAGGCAGCTTCTTTTTCGACCTCCTCTTCTTCTAGCAAGTCCTCGTCAAGGTTTAGGCCCGTTGATTGGGCCTTTTCGATTGTTCCCCCCCTTTGAAGGAAAGATTCGACGGTTTCCATTTTGATGCCGTCGACGATACGGTAGGATCTGATGTCGTTGTCCTCGCGGACAGGTTTGAGGTTGGTTTTTTTGAGTTTGGATGGATTAAAGGTGTTCGTCATGTGTGCTCTCCTGGGTTAGATCGCTTTGCTGCGAAGGAACTGCAGGATATGCGGAGAGTGTCTCGAAAAGTGAGACAACTCAACTTTCTAGGAATTCTTTAGCCATGCTCGCTATAACTTCCTGATTTGATTTAGAGCACTCCTTTAAAAATTCAATGATTTCTTGATCTAGGCTTTCTCCTAGAATTTGAAGAGCGCTCAGTTTTGTCTCAATAGAATGATGAAAGCGCACAATGTTCATCAGATCATTTGGAATACCAGGATGATCAATGGCCGCGAGTGCGTACAAAGCCGCACTTTCTACATAACTCTCAGTCTGTTTGGGGAGCATGATAAACTCCAGTAGTTTTTCTCTGGCTTCAATCGGTCTAATAATTTCGAGAAAACTGCAAGTGTCGGCTTGAAGGCTCTTTGATTTGCTTTGGAGAAACAAGAAAAGTTCGTCGAGTGTCTCTTTGTCTAGAAAATCTTGGCGAACCTTTCGTACTTCTTCAATCTGGTGAAACCTATTAGGATTTCTATAATCGAATAAACTGATCACGAGTTGTTTCAGTCGACTCATAACGCTCCTTAGCTTCTATTTCGTCTTGAAGCCGAAGTTGATATAGACGTACTTTTCCTTCCTCTTGATGGTGTAGCGCTCGCTCTTCAGAGCGTTCAAATCTATCGAGGCCCTTTCGATCAACTCTTCATCGCTTAACATCTTCACGTCTTCGGTCAAAAAAATCACGCTCGATCCCTGAATCCCATCCCAGGACCAGAGCTCCATCAGCGCCTTTGTCCCAAGAGCTGGGAAATCTACGATGTGCTCCATCTGAATAACGGTGTCTTCTTCAACCGGGCGATTGAGAAGTAGTAGGACTTTTGCTTGGCTCATAGGTCCTCCCATTTCTTGTAGCTTTCATAGAGATGATAAATAACAGCTTCGAATTCTCCTTCGTAAACGCCGTTATTGAAATTCTCGATAAGCTCCATTGATCTGTTTCTTGCTTTCTCATCTGTTCTAGATAACCAGACTTCTGTTTCAAAAAATTCTGGATGTTTGAGTGCAAGTTCTAGGTAAGTATCTAGATCCTCTTGAGAATAAACTTCATCATCTAGGGCAATATACTTTGAAAACCAGTATAGACCCTCTGCTTTTTTATCAATCATGTTGCCTCCTTCATCTTCAGGATAAAAGAGGCAGGTCTCAAAAATTGAGACAATTGGGCTTTTAGGATTCTTTTTTGGAGTTGATGACTTTTTCTGTTCTTTTGATCATTCTCTTCAGATCAGGAGAAACTTTAAAATTTCGGTTTGGGTAGAGAATATCTGCGGGATGGATCTTATAGACTACGGCTAGGATTTCAGCATAATGCTTGGTCATTTCAATTTTTCCTCTTTCGAGTGCACTAAGATTCGGTCGCTTTATTCCAGTGATATCTGCAACTTCTTGTTGAGAGAGACCAGCATCAAGTCTAGCTTTACTGATAATATGGAAAGGAGCTAGATCTTCTCCTAGTAATTCATGAATGACGTCTAATGCTCTTCTCATATTTCTCTCTACTTTTTATAGTTATGTTTTGGGGAGACTCTATGTACTTCTATAATTATTTTATCTTCCAATACTCTGTAAATGATTCGTCCTGAGGAACTGAAGGCAGAAGATCGATAGCCAAACCATTCTCTTTCTAAGGCATGATCGTGCCACTCTGGAGATTGCCTTATA
>SBGE01000197.1 GCA_006226755.1 Deltaproteobacteria bacterium
GCTGAGGTTGGATTTCCTCTGCTTCGCTTTTATGCTGGTCTCAATGCAGGATACTTAAGCTATGGCGGAAAGATCAGGCTGTGGCCAGTGTCTCTAACTGCGGGGTTCTACGGAGTAGAAGTTGGAAGCCGTTATAAAGATCAAAAATCTTCTAGAGCCATCTTCATGATTGAGCTTTTCGATATTGATGTAGACATGTTTTGATGAAAACCGACCGAAATAGTCGCTTACCTTTTAAATTTCTATACATTACATGATTCCTTTCTTAAAATTTAAGAGTAGTACCCAATGTATTTGAGCATTGTGGTCAAGAATATCAAGGATGACATTCTTGTTTAAATCTCTGAATGTTCTGTTTACCAACCCTTTAACCCCTTCATGTCTACATGTATAGGAAACCATTGCAGTCACAGATGCTGCAACCGGAGGTTATTTTGGATAAAGCCTTTGTTCTCGACACCAACGTAATTCTTTTTGATCCAATGGCCATCTTCAAGTTTGGCAAGAATGAAGTTTATCTTCCTCTTGTTGTTATTGAAGAAGTCGATCGGTTCAAAAAGGATCAGAACGAAAATGGTAGAAACGCCAGACACTTTTCAAGAATCATTGATGATCTTAGACATCAAGGAAGTCTTAATGAAGGTGTGACTCTGGAAAATGGTGGGAAGCTGGTTGTTACTGTTGATCGAGAGGTCAAGGCCAACAAGCATTTCGATTTAACGTTGGCTGATAATAAAATATTGGCCACAGCTCTTGCTCTGAAAGAGGATGGCAAAAATACACTTCTTGTCTCAAAAGATATCAACTTGAGACTTAAGGCTGATGTTCTTCGATTGAATGCTGAAGACTATGGAAAGAAAGACATCTCCGTCGATGAACTTTACCAAGGTCACAGAGTTTGGGAAGTGGGTTCAAGTGATCTGACAAGTTTTGAAAAAGATCGTTTTCTAGATCTTGACGATGCTGAACTTCACGGCATTTTTCCAAATGAGTATTTGATTATTCAAGAGGAAGGAAACAATAGAAGAAGATCTCTTGGAAGATACTGTAAAAAGAAAAGAGGGATCGTTCCTCTCATCCCTATGAGAGAAGGTGTTTGGGGCATCTACCCAAAAAATATGGAGCAACAGTTTGCTTTGGATGCTCTTCTCAACGATGAAATCAGTTTGGTTTCACTTGTTGGTAAAGCTGGTACAGGTAAGACGCTTCTCGCGATTGCGGCTGGACTCGAGAAAACAGTCAATGAAGAGAAATTTTCAAGACTTCTCGTCTCTCGTCCAGTTCAACCGATGGGGAAAGACCTTGGTTATCTTCCGGGGGACATTAACGACAAACTTGGACCTTGGATGCAACCAATCTTTGATAACATGGACTTTCTCTTTGGACAGCATCACCACAGAAATGAAAGTGGAAGCAGCTCATATGAAGACCTGATCAATCATGGACTCCTTCACGTTGAACCCTTGACCTACATCAGAGGTCGTTCAATTCCAGGACAGTACTTGATTGTGGATGAAGCTCAGAACTTGTCTCCACACGAGGTAAAAACCATTATTACTCGTGCTGGTGAAGGAACAAAAATCGTACTAACAGGTGACTGTCATCAGATTGATAGTCCTTATCTGGATGAAGTGAACAACGGTTTGGCCTATTGTGTGGATCGCTTGAAAAGCGAAGATATAATCGGCCATACGACTTTGAAAGTAGGTGAGAGATCTCCACTTTCTGAAGCAGCATCCAAACTTCTATAATTATGGGAAAGCGGCAGTTTCAAAGACGACATCTTCGAGCTCCGCTTTTTACGGAGTTTCTCTACGAGGACGATGGACACGTTCTCAAAGCAAGAATCAATAACATTTCAGAAGGGGGAGTATTACTTGAAGCTCTCCCTCATGTTCCTGAGATTAATCTCATGCCTTTGATGATTGAAGTTCCGAATTATCCAATTTTTGCCAACTACGGAAAAGATAAGCTTCTCACAATCAAGAGAGAAACTATTGAGAGTGAAATTTTAAGAGTCAGGGCCAAGATGGTGAGAAGTTTTGAGGCCCAAAGTGCTGTTGATTTGATCTTTGTTCCAAAGATTGGGTGTGAGTTTGTCACACCCTCTTTGGAATTTACAGAAGCCATCAAATTCTATGTTTCAACCTTTTCAAAGAATATGATTTATCTGCTGAACCTTTTTGAATCATCCTCTACCAAGCATCAGGTCGATGTCATTCGGCACGTCGCTGATTTCTTAGGTTATCGCAAGGATGAAAAAATATCATTGCTCCGTCAGAAGGTTCTTCACGATTATCAATCGCTTGAATCTATCTGATCCCTTGAATTTTTTCTTCAAGGTTTTTCAACATCCCATTCAACATCAAAGTCACTTCTCCAGAGTAATGACTTAATCTTCCTGAGATTTCTTCGATAATCATTCGAGCTCTAAGGGCCAGGTCATCGTTATAAGACTCGGCTTCAAGTTCCATGACAATTTCTTTTGATTCGTTCATGAGATCGTGAAAACTCAGAACGTTGAGGTAATCGAGCAAGCTTTTCTCTTCTCTTTTCAAGTGAAGCGCCTGCTTCCATGCATCCATTGGGATGACATTTTCATTGATGTTTTTCATTTTTTCCGCCAACTGCATTTTAAAAGTTTGGTGCCACATCCGCCAAGAAAAGCACCACTCTCTCATCTCGTTAAGACACAAGTATCTTGTGCAGCGGTGTTATCTCTTCCATGTCTCATTTTGCCAACTGAGTATGAAAAGCTTACAAACCGTTGATAGGATTTGTTTTTGTGTGACGCATCAAGATGTCAGAATCAGGATTCTGAAGAGGTGTTCACCTCTTGTTCGTGGTCTTTTTTCTCACGTTTTTTGACCCAAATTCCAAGGATGGCCAAAATAAAAACGGAGAAAATAATCACATTTCCCTTTTTTACGATGGCAATCATGGTCTCGCCAAAGGAATAGTATAGATAGAAATAGGTAGAAACTGAGATGACAGTTGCCAAGAAGTCCGCAAAAGCAAATTTTGGAAAGCTGGCCTTGGAGAGTCCTGAAGAAATAAAAAGCGCGTTTCTCACACCAAATGGAATAAATCTTCCAACGATTAGAACACCAATTCCGTACTTATTAAAATAGTGTGAAACTTGATCAAGTCTTTCTTGGGTCACCATGCTTGCAAAGAACTTAATCTTGAAAAGCTGAGGACCTAGATAACGTCCGAGTCCGTAAGCAATAAGATCAGAAAGATAAGCTCCGGCAAAGAGACCAGCATAAAGAGGGACGAGGTAATCAGGGTTTTTAGCAGCAAGAATGGCAGAAATAAAAATCATCAAATCTTCTGATACAGGAAGATTGAATCCTGCCAAAAGCAAAGCTCCACCAATAATAAACGGAGCCAATTGCACATTGGCCATGGCGTAGTCTTGAACCATTTGAATATATTCTGCAAAAAAATCCACTAGACCCTCTTCATAAAAAAAGCCGGTCACGCGAATGACCGGCTTATAAGTCAATTAAGATTTTAGATCAATTATTTAACTTTTGAGAAGTACTCTTTTGAACCAACTGGATCTGGTTTCATTGTGTCGGCACCAGCTGTCCAACCTGCAGGACATACTTCTCCGTGAGTTGCTGTGTATTGGAAACCTTCTACAAGTCTCAATACTTCGTCTACGTTACGTCCAACTCCAAGGTTGTTAACAGAAGCGTGTTGAACAACGTTGTTGTTGTCGATGATGAAAGTTCCTCTGAAAGCAACTCCACCAGCATTCAATACACCGTAGTCAGTAGCAATTTTCTTGCTTACGTCAGCTAGAAGAGGAATTCTAAGTTCTCCAAGCCCACCTTCTTGTCTTGATTGCTTTGTCCAAGCAAGGTGTGTGAATTGTGAATCGATTGAACAACCAATTACTTCACAACCAATTTTTTGGAATTTTTCTACAGCATCAGAAAAAGCTGTAATTTCAGTTGGACAAACAAATGTGAAATCTAGTGGATAAAAGAAAAGTACTTTCCACTTGTTGTCGAAATCATGAAGTTTTACTTCTTTGATTTGACCGTTAACTACTGCTTGAGCAGCGAAATCTGGAGCTGGGTTACCAATGAGTCTTGCAGTCATAATAATCTCCTATAAATAACTGACCATGATGTATGGCTAAAAGGGTCAAAATTGAACCTATTTAAAAGTGGCTAAACGATAGGCGAAGAGCGGCTTCAATTCAAGACATATGGTGGCGAAATAATTAACTTGAGAAGAGTGATAAGGTACGTCGCCTCATTTTCACCGTATTTTACCTGAGCAGCGTGTAAACAGCTATAAATCGGCCCGTAGAGCCTTGCAAATACTGTGATTGATATTATTCTTTATTGTTAAAGATTCGGGCTTAACTACCCGAAAAGTATCAGTGAAATCAGAAATTTAAACGTTTCCAAATAAAAGGACCACACGCGATGAAACATCCCCACGCTTACATTCCAAATCCAATTGTTATTGAGCAAACAGCGAGAGGTGAGAGACAGTACGACATTTATTCAAGGCTCTTGATTGATAGAATTGTCTTTCTTGGTACTCAGGTCAACGATACAGTCGCCAACCTTATTATCGCTCAGATGTTATTCCTCGAACAAAGTGATCCTGAAGCGCCTATTCACTTCTATATCAACAGCCCTGGTGGTTCCGTTTATGCCGGTCTAGGGATTTACGATATTATGCAACACATTTCATGTCCGGTTCATACTTATTGTGTAGGCCTTGCAGCTTCAATGGGATCGCTTCTTTTGACTGCTGGAGAGAAAGGATGCAGACATTCACTTCCACACTCTCGAATCATGATTCATCAGCCTCTGGGTGGAGCTCAAGGGCAGTGTAGTGATATTCAAATTCAGGCCGAAGAAATTCAGGACCTTAAAAATCAATTAAACGCAATTTATGTAAAACACTCTTCTGTCGGAATGACCCTTGAAAAGATCGAGAAAGAAACCGATAGGGATAATTATCTCTCTCCAACTCAAGCAATCGAACTTGGTTTGATTGACGCAGTTATCGATAGAAGCGCAGAAAAGAAATAATCTACACGAGTAAAAGGAAAGTGTATGTCTGATAGAAAAGGAAGTTACAACTCAACACTCCATTGTAACTTTTGTGGAAAGTCTCAAAAAGAAGTTAAGAAGCTAATCGCTGGTCCAGGTGTTTATATCTGTGATGAGTGTATTGAGCTTTGTAATGACATCATTTTTGAAGACTCAATGAAAAGTAACACAAAAGCAGCATTGGACAATGTTCCTAAACCTCACGAAATCAAGGCTAACCTTGATCAGTATGTGATTGGACAAGAGCGTGCAAAGAAAATTATTTCTGTTGCTGTTCACAATCACTATAAGAGGATCTCTCATCAGAACAACATCAAAGGTCGAAAAGACGAAGTTGAGCTACAAAAGTCCAACATTCTTCTAGCTGGTCCAACAGGTTCTGGAAAAACGTTGATTGCACAATCTCTTGCAAGATTTTTGAATGTTCCTTTTGCCATCGCTGATGCCACTTCTCTTACTGAAGCTGGTTACGTTGGTGAAGACGTTGAAAATATCATTCTCAATCTTCTTCAAAACTGTGATTACGATGTTGAAAGAGCAGAGAGAGGTATCGTTTATATTGATGAGATCGACAAGATTGCCAGAAAGAGTGAGAACCCATCTATCACCAGAGACGTATCAGGTGAAGGTGTTCAGCAGGCTCTCTTGAAACTTGTAGAGGGAACTGTTGCTTCTGTACCTCCTAAAGGTGGAAGAAAACATCCGCAACAAGAGTTCATTCAAGTTGATACCAAGAATATTCTTTTCATCGTTGCAGGAGCCTTCGTAGGTCTTGAAAAAATCATTGAAAAAAGAATGACTCAAAGACCGATGGGACTTGTGAACACAAAGAAAGAAGAAGCGGTTCAGTCTCTTACTGAAAAACTCGGTGGAATTGAGGCCGAAGATTTAACAAAATTTGGATTGATCCCAGAATTCATCGGGCGTCTTCCAGTAAACGCCATGTTGCAAGAACTTGATGAAGAAGCTCTGGTAAATATTCTTACTAAGCCTAAGAATGCCATCACTAAGCAATATGCAAAATTGTTTGAATACGATGGGATTGAGCTAGATTTCGAAGAAGAGGCGCTTAATGAAGTGGCTAGAATCGCACTTGCCAAGAAGACCGGGGCAAGGGGACTTAGAGCAATTCTTGAGCAAGTCATGCTTGATGTGATGTATGAAATTCCGACAAACGAGAAAGTTTGCAAAGTTTTGATCACACATGACTCTATCCTTGGAAAAACTTCTCCACAATTGATTGAAGGGGAGCGAAAGCTGAATCCCCCATCAGATGGGGCTTCCAAAGGTTCTAAGACCATTGAAAGTGCCTCGTAAGGTTGCCAAAATTTTCAACTTACAAAAGCTGTCTTCGGACAGCTTTTTTTTTGAGCTCAATGAAAACAGCCATTTAACAGCACTATTCGCTCTCTGACACACTTAGTTCAAACAAATTTTTCCTTAGGAAATAAACGCCTAGTTATTTGTTTTTTTTGAGAAAAATCCAAAATCGTGGGACAATTTTATATAACAGTTGAAGGTTCAAGTAGTGGGCCTTTAACCGGTGTGATTGATAGTGCAGGAGGTACTATGCCGGACAAGAAAGCAGAAGGAACCAAAAAGTTTCCCCTTCTACCCCTAAGAGATGTCATCATCTTTCCTCACATGGTTGTCCCTCTCTTTGTAGGTCGAGAGAAGTCAATTGCGGCTCTCGAAGAAGCATCAAAGAACGACAACGAACTTTTCCTGGTAACTCAAAAGGACGCTTCTGTTCTCAATCCTGAGAGAGAAGACGTTTATGATGTTGGAACAGTCGTCAACATCATCCAAATGCTGAGACTACCAGACAACACGGTCAAAGTTTTGATCGAAGGCAAATATCGAGCCAGGCTAACTGATTTTCATGCCAATTCTCAGGGATACTGGGCCGATGTTGAAAAATGTGTATCTTCAGTAGACGATCAAGTCAAACTTGAAGCCACAATGAGATCAATCAAAAACGTATTTGAACAATACGTGAAACTCAATAAGAGAATTCCACCTGAGTTGTTGATGAGTATCTCTTCAATCACTGATCCATCGAGATTGGCTGATATCATTGTTGCTCACCTTTCGATGAAGATTCCTGAAAAGCAAGAAATCCTTGAAGCTGTTAGTGTAGAAGAAAGACTTCACAAGCTTCTTGAGAAAATGCAGGGTGAAATCGAAATCATCAATGTTGAAAGAAGAATCAGAACTCGCGTTAAGTCCCAGATGGAAAGATCGCAGAAAGAGTACTATCTCAATGAGCAAATGAATGCCATTCAGAAAGAACTTGGACAAAAAGACGAGAAAACTGAAATTCAGGAAATGGAAGAGAAACTTGCGGCAAAAGAGATGCCTGAAGAAGCTCGTACAAAGACTGAAAAAGAAATCAAGAAACTCAAATCCATGTCTCCAATGTCAGCTGAGGCTGCCGTTGTCAGAAACTATATTGATTGGATGTTGAACCTACCTTGGTTTGAGTATACAGAAGACAATAACGACGTTGATCACGCCAGAGAAGTTCTAGATGATGAACACTATGGCATGCAAGAAGTTAAAGACAGAATTGTTGAATATCTTGCTGTTAGATCACTAGTCGGAAACGAAGGAAAAGGAACAATCCTTTGTCTTGCTGGTCCTCCAGGTGTTGGTAAAACCTCTATCGCTAGATCTCTTGCAACTTCGCTTGGAAGAAGCTTCCAGAGAATTTCTCTTGGTGGTGTAAGAGATGAATCTGAGATTAGAGGACATAGAAGAACTTATGTTGGTGCCATGCCAGGTAAGATCATCACAGCTGTAAAAAAAGCAGGAACATCAAATCCAGTTATTCTTTTGGATGAGATCGATAAAATGACTTCAGATATGAGAGGCGACCCAGCTTCTGCCATGCTTGAGGTCTTGGATCCTGAGCAAAACAAGAACTTTGGTGATCACTATATTGAAGTAGAGTACGATCTTTCAAAAGTTATGTTCATCATGACAGCAAATGATCTCTCAAGAATTCCAGGTCCACTTAGAGACAGAATGGAAATCATCAATGTTCCTGGGTATACACCAAATGAAAAACTTCAAATTGGTAAGAAATATCTTTTGAAGAAAGCTGTGAAGCAAAATGGACTTGATAACTACTCAGTCAATCTTACTGATAAAATCATGTTGGATATCATCAGAGGTTATACTAAAGAAAGTGGTGTGAGAGAGTTCGAAAGACTTTGTAACACTGTTTGTAGAAAGATTGCCACTGAAGTTGTTTCTAAGAAATACGAAGATGGAAAGAAGTTCAATGTGAACTCCAAGCAATTGGCCAAGTATCTTGGACCTAGAAAGTTCGAAAGTACAGACAGAGAGCAAGAGCCACAAGTTGGTCTTGTAAACGGTCTGGCCTGGACTTCTGTAGGTGGTGAGCTTCTCCATATTGAAGTCGTAACTGTACCTGGAAAAGGTGGAATCCAAATCACCGGTAAACTTGGTGAAGTCATGACAGAATCAGCGAAAGCTGCCATGTCATACGTCAGATCAATCTCTGACAGACTTGGAATTTCTCCGGAGTGGTATGACAAGAATGATATTCATATCCATGCTCCAGAAGGTGCAACACCAAAAGATGGTCCTTCTGCCGGTATTACTATGACAACAGCACTAACTTCTGCCATTACTGGTATTAAAGTTAGACAAGATGTTGCCATGACAGGTGAGGTGACTATCAGAGGAAGAGTGCTTCCAATTGGTGGACTTAAAGAGAAAATGCTTGCCGCTAAACAAGCTGGAATCAATACTGTGATCATTCCTAAAAAGAATGAAAAAGATCTTCCGGAAATTCCAGAAGAGATCAAATCAGGAATTGAAGTCATTCCAGTTGAGCATGTAGAAGAAGTTCTTAAGATCGCTCTGGATCTTGAGCAACCAGAAAAATTCATGCAAGTGGTCGGACTCAAAGTTATCGATTCAAATACTGCTATGGAAGTAGCAAACTAAGTCGAAAGACTTTAGAATTGGCATAGAACATTATCAATCACCGGAAGAGGAGGCTTAGGCCTCCTCTTTTGTTATTAAGGACCTTCAATGCGAATCATCCTCCTTTGTTTACTCTTTTCTTCATGTGCATATTTTAAAGACCAGCAGAAAAAATCTCTCAAAAGAAAGATCAAGGCCAGCCCAATTCAAAAACTCTCATATTGGGACAAATATCGCCATCTTCCTCTTGAAGAGCGGATCATGCCAGCTTCAAAAGAGATGGTGGAGTTACTGCTTCTTCAAAATGAACTTGATGGCTTTCCTGAGATCCCTAAGATGCATGAACTAACTGATGAGCAGCGGGAAATTATCAAGGCCGTAGTTTCTCATATCCCTGCTAAATTAAAGGCTGAGATCAGTAAAAGACTGGTTGGGATCATGATTGTCAAAGATTTAGGGGGAACAGGACTTACAGATGTGGTCTTTGAGGACAAAAGTAAGGGTTATATCGTTTTTGATGCCTTAATCTTCTCTAAGAAGGCCAATGAATGGTGTACCTGGAAAGAGTCTTCACCATTTAAGGAAGGGACATATAAACTCAAATGTACTTTGGCAGATGATGATCAAAATACTGTTGAACAGGCATTCGAGTATATTCTTATGCATGAAATTGCTCATATCCTCAATCTCAACAATCCGATGCTGCCTTTTTGGATTAAAGAAGATATGAAAAAATCAAAAAAAATTGAAGAGTATCCTTATTTGAAGCAGAGCTGGGATTTTGAAAAAGAAACATATGTGCACAAAACCCGAACGAAATATAAATCACTTCTTAAAGTGCCTTATTACCGTCCAGATATTGCTCTTGAAAATGAAAAAATGATTACCGCTTATCAGGAATTGGGAAAGACTGATTTTCCTAGCCTCTATGGAGTGATTAATCCTTGGGACGATTTTGCTGAAAGTTTTGTGACTTATTATCATGCCATCTATCACAAGCGTCCTTGGAAAATTGAAATCCAAAGGGAAGGAAAAACTGTGAATGTTTTTACTTCATGTATTCAAGAAACGAGATGCTTTAAAAAGAAGAAAATAATTGAGGATCTCTACTTCAAGTAATCAAAACGAGAACTGGGGAATACCCCAGTTCATATTACTCAATTTCTATGACATTCACTGAAGAAGTCAATTCAACGAACTTGTCTAACCAGCCGCAGTGTTTTTTTATCAATTCTCCTAACTCTTGATCGTCTGCTCCAAGCTCACAATCCAATGAAATACCTTGGGTTTCAACTTTCATCACGAGTGCTTTTTTCATGGGAGATTTTAGTTTTTGAATGACTATATATTTTTTCCAAAGATCATAACCTTCTCCAAAAACATACATTTCTGTTACCTGTGGCTTTCCTGTTGGAATATCATCAGCCAATAAAACCTCTAGGCGTTTTTTAAAATCTGGATGATTTTTGAAATCTTCGAAGTAGTCTGAGGCCATTGTATTTAATGAAAGAAAAGTAAGTGCTAAGAAAAGTATCTGTTTCATGGTGTCTCCTTGTTGGGAACATCATGAAGCAAATTGGATAATTTTCAATTCAATAGGAATTCAGGGTGAAAGTCTTCCACGCTCCCAATGAACGGGAGCAGTTTAAGCTGCTAAAACAACTTTATTTTCCATTTTCCAAGAGTTGATTTTATTCATGTAGAAAGCCGAGACTCTCTCCTGACCTAGGTTTTTATAAACCGAAGCTAATATCTTCCAGATAGGAAGAGGGCTTTCACTGATCTTTCCAGCTTTAGCTAAAAACTTTAAAGCCCCTGGCAAATTGTCCAGACAGACTTCTACCAACGCTTGGTAGATCATGATGACTTCTCTAGAACTTTTAGTGTAGGTGGTCTCGATAGTTTCTTCCAAGTAATAGCGAGATAAAAAAAGCATATTTCGTTGTTCACTCACAGGAGAGTGAACAGCTTTTTCAAAAAGAATCACCCCCAGTGCAAGATGAGCCAGGGATTGAGTCCGCTTGCACTGAGAGTGATGTATCGACCATTCGAGATATTCCATCACGCGGCCGAAATATTTATCCAGCAACCAGGGATGATCTTCACCCATCCCCAGGTGGATCCCAAGAGCAAGGGCTTCTCTTGGGGAGAGATATTCGATAGGTCCGGATTTCCATCGTTCACAGTCATGAAATGAGATGTCTTGAATGATCTCAAAAATTCGAGGATCTGATTCCAGACTGTAAAATCTTTCCTCAATATACTTCTTCAAATGTCTGCTAAAGAAGCTGCGATATCTATTGAATCGCTTTTCAAAAGATCGATCCATCCTTTTCTCCTGCTTTCGATGGAGTGATCTTACTTGGCCTGTGAATAAGGTCAAATCCATGAGTTTTGTTTGAAAAGGTGAATTTCAACTGATTGAAAACTTGTAGGGATGCCCAGAATTCAGGTCAGCCTATGAGCTTAGCTGCCATTCCCGGGAGGGTGTTGGACTGGGCCAGGGTCATGGTATTGGCGTTCATAATGATTTCATTTTTGGTCTTGTTCGAAGTCGACATGGCAAAATCTGTATCACGTATTCGTGAGTTAGAGGCCTCAATATTATGTTGGGAAAGATCGAGGTTATTGATGGTCGACTGAACTCTACTTTCAACAGCACCTAGTTCCGATCTTCGCTCTGAGACTCTAGTAATTGCATTTGAAATTTTGTTGATGACATTCTGACTTGAGCTTTTAGTTCGAAGGTTTGTGCCACTCAAACCAAGAGCAGAGATACTGGTATTGAGTTTATCTGAGCGATACGTAACTCGGTTAGAGGCCTTATTGTGGGTGTCTACTTGAAACTCAAGATCAGTTACCTCATCACTCAGGAGATGTTTTCCGTTGAATTCTATACTAGTCGCGATTCTGTTGATTTCGTCTGAGAGCTCTTGATACTCCATATCGACCATGGCCCTTTCTTTGTCACTAACCGTATCGTTGGCGCTCTGGATGGCCAACTCTTTAAAGCGATTGAGAATGGCATGAACTTCATTTAGCCCGCCATTGGCCACTTGAAGAAAGGAAACTGAATCATTAGCGTTTCGTCTGGCCTGACCTTTGGAGCGAATTTGAGCTCGCATGAGTTCGGATATAGCGAGGCCAGCAGCATCGTCGGCAGCTTTGTTGATACGAGAACCCGAAGAGAGTTCTGCATAAGCTTGGTTGACTTTGTCTCCCGTTTTCCGCATTGACCGTTGGGCGGCAATGGAAGAGACATTGGTTGCTATTCTCATCGACGTACTGTCCGCTGAGTACCCATACATACTGCACAGGATTTTAAAGCATAGAGATCGTTGGTCCTTCCTCTACCTTAGTCTTTTCGTCGGTGAGTAGGAAAATTTTACCTGTTTTTTCAAGTACTTGTCACTTTTGGTCGGGTATGTGGTAGTGCTAACTCATGAGAATGATTCACACACGCATTTTGACCTTTTTAGTCGGATTAATTTTTTTTACTAATGTCCACGCGATAGTGGACTCAAACGCTACCATTGAGACCAAAACGCTCTTTCAAAATCTAAAATCACTTCAAGGAAAGGGAACTCTGTTTGGTCATCAAAATGCAGAAAAGGAAGGACATGGTTGGCTTCGAACTGGAGTATCTGATGTCTATAAAGTTTCCGGAAAGTACCCTGGAGTCGTTGGTTTTGATTTCAAAGATGTACTTCAATACTACAGCACCTACTTTGATTTCTTTTTGGAAAAAGTAAAACTTGCTCACGAGAAAGGAGCAGTTGTGACTTTTTCCTGGCATAGTTATAACCCACTAACCACTAGAACTTTTTATGACAAAACTCCGGCCATCGATCGCATTCTTCCAGGCGGAGATCGTCATGAATATTTCAAAGGTCGACTCGATGTTATTGCTAAGTTTGCCAACCGAGCTCTCGATGCTGAGGGGAAACTGATTCCGATTATTTTCAGGCCTTGGCATGAGCATAATCACAAATGGTTTTGGTGGGGAAATTCAAAGAAGTCTGGAAAAGCAGCTGAGCAGGAGTTTATCAACTTATGGCGTTTTACAGTTCATTATTTGAGAGACGTCAAAGGTGTACACAATTTTCTTTATGCTTATTCTCCTGGACGTCCTAACGGTTCAGTGAAGACAAAAAGTTATTACTATAAATATCCGGGAGACAACTACGTTGATATTTTTGGGCTTGATGACTATAAAAAATCGACCAGTGAAATCGTTCCGTGGCTTCGATTAATGGCTCAGGAAGCTGACAAGAAAGGGAAGATTGCCGCCCTTACTGAAACTGGTCTGGAAGGGATCACGAATCATAATTACTGGACGAAAGATTTCTTGGATCCGATAAAAAGAGATTCTTTGGCAAAAAGAATGGCTTACGTTATGGTTTGGAGAAACGCGAATGAAAATCCAGATCATTTTTATGCTCCTTTTCCTGGGCATCCAAGTGTTCCTGATTTTATGCAAATGGAAGCAGATGAGTTTTCATTATTCGCTGATGACTGGCAGGATTTCATCGGGAGCCATTGATGGATTTGAAATTTGAACTCTTCAGCATGCCTCATAAAAAAATGTTGGAGACCCTTGAAACTGGAACTCCAGTTTATGTCCTGGTAAATCCCGTTGAGTATCACGGCCCTCATTTGAGCCTCTATACAGATGAGGCCCTTTCAATAAGTCTTTCCCGAAAACTACATGAGAGATTGAATCAAGCAAATGGAACAGATCACCCTTTTCTTATCGGCCAAAATCTATCTTTAGGAGAAGGTCCGACCCCTGGACCGGGTTCTGTTCATACTCCCTATAAAGTTCTCAAAGAAAAAATCAAAAAAGTATGTAAATCACTTGTTTCCGTCGGCGCTAAACGAGTTATCTTCATGACTTTTCACGGAGCACCTTTGCACAATATGGCAATTCAGGCCGGAATTGATTTTCTAAGAGTCAATGGAGTCAAAGCAGTAAACCCTTTCAATATTATCTTAAGGCGAATGATTGATTATGTACCTGGAGACTATCCGGGAGTTGAGAACTTTATAGAAACAGATGATTCGAAAGAGTTTGTAAAAACTAAATTGAATCATGATTTTCATGCAGGACTGTTTGAGACATCTCTTTGTCTTTATCTATGTCCACATACAGTAGATGACTGTTATAAAAATTTACCTGATTGTCCGGAGCTTTTTCCTGATAAGGGTTTGATGGCGATGGCAAAGGCGTCAAAATTCACAGGAAAAAAAGAACTGGTTCGTGAATTTGAATTCGCTGCCGTTGGTCTGTCTTGGGTTAAACTCAGACCTTTTCCGGGATATTCAGGAAGACCAAAAGAGTCTTCTGTGGAATTGGGTGAATTTTTTGCCAATAATCACATACTTCCTTCTTATGAAAAAGTCGCACTTTCCACCCTTTGGGGCGATGAATCTTCGCCAGAGCCCATTATGAAATGGGTTCGGCCACTGACCTTGTCCGGGGCCATCGCACCCTAAACAAATGACGCTATGAGGAAATGCTTAAAGAATTTGAATGATTTAAACGCTTTATTATAAAATTGGCGTATATGATGATTGACAGATTCGTAAGCATTTCCTATTCTGCTCAGCACTTGAAATCGTGCGGGCGTATAGCTCAGTTGGTTAGAGCACCTGCCTTACAAGCAGGGGGTCAGAAGTTCGAATCTTCTTACGCCCACCATGATTTGAAGTATGAACTTACCTAGTACATACCATTCCCCCAAATTGAATTTTCTTTTTCATTTCCTTAATGGACTTTGTGTCGTGGTGTTTGTTTGGTCCCTGACTCATTTTATTATGGATTTTGATAATACTCTTGAAGAACACGGTCTTTGGGATTCAGAAAAAATGCATATGGATATTCCCGTTCCAGCTGCTGAAAGTTATTTCAAGTCTAAAGAGTCGGTGAAGGGTGGAGAGCTTCGATTGGGAGAGTGGGGTGGATTCAATCAACTGACTTTCAGATCAGCTCATCTTTATCTTCCTCTTGGTTTTGATCTCGTCCTTTTCCCTGAGGGAGATTTTTCACTTCTTCTTAATGCTACTCCCAATGGTTTTCATGGAGTCAGAATCAGTAGGCATCCCGCTATCTTGTCAGGTCTTTTTGAAGTTGATCGAAGTGGACGATTTTTATTTTTTGATAAAGTGAATACAAAATTTGAGTTTCGAAATAACAAAACCCGTATCCATTTTGATAAAGATCACCTCGTGGTTGGTAACAGTATCATATCTCTTCCAGAGGTCTTTAAATTGAATGGTTTTAACTTCTTGGGCTTTCGTACTGGAGGCAAGCAAACAATTATTTCAGACGTCGCGATGGGAATAGACCCATTGGTTAAAATCAAATTTAACTTTCTTGAAGACTTCTTGGCCTATGCTGTTGGTATATCTATCTTTTTTCTCAGCATTTATGCTGCTGTTCATATCAACTTCAGATTTAATCCCAAGAACGTTTTTTGGGTACTACTTGCTTTAGCTAGTATGAGTTTTGTTTTGGACTTTTTTGACTCGAAAACACAGCCTGAATCTTTTCCCTATATGACTTCTCCGGTGAAATACTCCTCAAGTCCTGCTATGGATGGTGAAGTTATAGAGTTGATTGGAAAAGATATGATCTTTGGTGCTGGTGCTCATTCTGTGAATGATTCCCTTCTTCATCGATTGAACAATAGTCCAAGACTGAAACAAAACAAGTTCAGGCTAGTTCCTGTTCATGAATTTAAAACTGGACCTGAAAGAAAGATATTCTTTTTAGGATCAAATGACTCTGAAGAAGAATTAAAGAAGTACATGGAATCTGGAGATGCCAACTCAATTTTTGTTTTCAAGCCACACCCTTATCATTGGGATGTTCAGAAAATGGAATCGTTCTCAAAGTTGATCAGTGAAAATGGTTTTAAATTAATCAATGCTCATCAATACCTTTGGCAGAGAAGATCAACGGGATTTCTTTTTTGGAGTGAAAGTAGTTTGACCAGTTGGGGACAAGAATTACTTTATGAAGCCTTGGAAGAGGGATTAAATGAATCCTATGAGTAGAGTTATTGCTCTTCTTCTATTCTCCTTTTTCATATGTTCGTCCTTGAGCGCTAATGTCATTACGAAAGTTAAGGGAAACAAAATTCTTTTTAGGCTGAAAGGTTTGGACCCCGTCGGTCCAGGAGGTGTAGTCACGATTTTTGATTCCGGAGTGCAGGTCGGGAAAGCGAAAGTGACAAAGCTTGGAAAGAAAGTAGCTCTTGCTACAGTCTATGAAGGCGTAGGCCTTGTTGACAAAGGTTATCAGGTCAAAGTCTTATCCCCCGGAGCAGTTGGAAAAAGAGCAGCCGCTCAACCAAAAAAAGTTAAATACAATAAAGGGAATCAAATAAAGAAAGACAAGATCGAGGATAAAGAGAAAGATGAGGATTCAGAAACTTCTCAATACTATTCTTTCAAGATTCTCGGGACACTTTCGTATTTGAAAATGGGAGAACCTGTCAATGGACGGGCCTATGATCCGACTGAATATGGTGCATATCTTGGATATGGATTGGAAGTTGATTGGGTTATAACCCCTATGTTCACCCTTTTTGCGGGGCTTGATTATCATTTTGCCTCAGGAGTGACGACTCTTCCTGCCCATTCAAAAAACTTATCGAGTCCAACCGATGCTGATGGAAATCTCTCTGACATTTTTTTAGGGACACATATTTTCCTCGATAAATTTGATCTTCCAGGAGTTTATTTTTCGCTTGGTTATATTTTCAGTTCTGTTCATAAACTTGGAACAGCTTCAAATCTCATTGTGACTTATACTGGTTCAGGTCTTACTTTCGGCGGGGGGTATGAATTCAGAACCTCAGGACCTTGGGTTTATCAATTGGGGATAAAGTTTAACCGCTATTCATATGGCGAATATGACAATAATACTGAGGAAGCTGAGACCATCGAGATCAGCCAAAATACCATCGGTCTGATCTTCAGATTGGGATATCAGTTCTGATTATCAGTTCTGATTATCATTTAAACTTGAAGTGTCCCCAAATCGGGTAGTGATCACTGGCCTCTTTGAGGATTTGATACTGCTTATCTACCAAGACCCAGCATTCCTGTTTTTTCTTTTGGTCGATATAACTTACCAACGCCAAGTCGGAAGGAGGAAGCATTTTAGGCATTCCATTGCATCCAAGTTCTTCTCTTTTTTTCCATTCAGGGTGAATAATTCCACCTGAAACAGGTTCAAGATTTTTGCTTGAGATGATGTAATCAAGCATCAGTCTGAAGGGCTTTGGGGAATAGCTTCCACCTTCGTTGGTGAAAGACATCTCACTTGTTTTAATGAAGGTATTCGATTTTTTGAACAAGCGATTGAGAACAACAGAGCCTTCATTTTCAAGATTGTTGATATCTGTGTTGAAATCTCCCATTGCTATGAAAGTGTCTTTGCTGGACAGAGGTTTGAGAGAACTTAGATTGACATCAATATCTGTTGCTCCTGTCAGGTACCATTCAAGGAACCTTAACTGATCAGCATTTCTTTTGTAGTTTGGAGATTTTTTATTTCCAAAATGATACGCCGGAACAGTATGAAGAAAAATGAAATGCACTTCATGTCCATCAACATCAGCGACAATATCAGTAAAGTTCTTATCGAAGAGTTTCATATCAGCAGGAAATTTTTTTCCTTCTGGAGTTCTAAACTGATCAAGGTTTAAATTCGGATTGAAGTCTTTCCACTTGATATCCTTGACGACAACTTCGCTAATCACTTTATATTTGATCAAAGCTCCTGTTGAATACTGATGAGGAAAAAGTCCAAAATTGATTTGGTCTGCATGTGCTCTGGCCTCTTTGCTTGCCGCATTTGTGAAGTAAGAGCCATTCTTTTGTTTCTTCGCTCTTTCTCCTGTATTGGCGGGATGAAAGACGGAAGTAAATTCAGGAACATTGAAGTATGCGGCAAGCTTCTTGATATTTTCACCACGAGTTGTCTGAAGGGGAGTCGGAACACCTTCTCTATCAAATTGAATTTCATTCAAAGAAAGTACATCGAAGGGATGTCCCTTTAAAGCGAGGGCAGCATTCTTAACTTGAAGGTGGTTCTTGTCATCAATTTTATCAGTGGAAAATTCTTTAATGTTGTAATGAACTACTTTGATAGTTGGAGTTGAACAAGAAGCAATAAAGAGACTCAGTATAATAAGGTAAAACGTTTTCATGGAAACGTTTTACCAAACCTGACTCACTAGACAAGAATTAGTTTCTTTCTTTTCTGATGTAAGCTACTGCGTTGTGTGAATGCAGTGATTCAAAGTGTTCAACGCTGGCTTCCCAATCAAGAATACGAGCTTCTTCATCAAGGATTGTGGCCAATCTTCTTGAAGCATGCTCAACGAACATTGGATATTCTCCATTGAGAATGGCGAAAGCCTGCTCGTCGACTCTTTTGACCATTGGTTGAGTTTCGGTTGGAAGAGCAATTCTAAGTAGCTCTACCAGTTCCTCAATTCTAAAGTCTGCATCGACATCAAATTTGATTTTACAAATACAAAGTGATCTCTGGCTGTGGGCAGTGGCAATCCCGCTTCCCTCAGTTGTTCTGCCTTCTCTGTAATCGTCTTCATATTGCTTCGCCATTGAAAGCGAGCATGGACATGTTGAAGAGTATTCAAAATTAACTGTCATACTCATAGTGACATGTCCGGTTGGATCACAATCACCTTCAAGTTCAACTGCATAGTATTGCCATCCCCAGTTTTCACTTTTCAGTGACTTTTGCTTAAGAGGATAATTGAACTTGAGTTTCAAATAAGTATGAGCAACTGGATCTTCGTGGTCGTAATCGCGAAGATCAAGTCTGAGTCTGTTAAGTAGAGTTTTGAAAAACTTTGTATTAACTGGAGACTTTGAAACTTCTTCTTGAAGAATATTCACAAAGCGGCTCATGTTCACACCAGTTTTGTTTGCTCCAAGATAAGCATAAAGACTAGCTTCTGCGTCATGAGACATTACTGTCCCATCGAGATGTTCAAAATTCAAAGGGACTCTGAATCTTTCGATCCCAACTTTTGGAATGGCCACTCCATGTTTGTTAGGAAGCTTTTGAAAATCGTTCAAACCCGTATGGTCTTGAACGTCGCACTTCATAACCTTTTCTGGATTGTTGTTCAAAGTCTTGATATTCATAGTAATTCCGTCTGTTCATTCTTAATTTAACTAAATAAGGCTTTTTCTAGCCCATTTAATTCTCTGACTTCCATATATACCGTCGTTTGGCATTTATTGCAAAATGTTGTTGCTTTGACTAGCTCTTGCCTATCTATTTTACTTTAGTAAAAACAGTAAGTTAGTTGATCGGAGATCCCTTGAATTCTTTATCGACGAGATTTCCGTCTTTTGCCACGATTTTGCCCGAAATGATGGTCATATGAGGCCATCCAGTGAAGGTTCGACCGCGAAACGGTGTCCACCCAACTTTGGACTTCATGTCCTCGTCTTTTACCTCATAACTCTTATCGAGCTCAATAACTGTAAGATCTGCGTCGAGCCCCTCAGCGATACGACCCTTTTTCTCCAAACCATAAAGCTTGGCAGGATTTTCACACAAAAGCTGAACACATTTTTCAAGGCTCAAGCGACCTTTATTGACTTGATCAAGCATAACAGGAAGCATGGTTTGTACTCCTGGCATACCACTTGGTGATTTTGGATAACCTTGATCTTTTTCTTCTTTAGTATGAGGAGCGTGATCAGAACCGATCACATCAACTGTACCATTTTCAAGTCCAACCCACAGAGCATCAGTGTTTTCTTTTGTTCTAATAGGTGGATTCATTTGAGCATAAGTCCCAATTTCATCATAAATCTCAGGAGCAAAAAGAGTTAGATGTTGTGGAGTTACTTCCACTGTACAGTGTTCTTTATTTTGAGCCAGAAATTCGATTTCTTTTTTGCTAGTTATGTGGAGAACATGAACTTTTCTCCCGGCTTTCTTGGCAATCTCAATGATTTTTATAGTTGAACTATAGGCAGTTTCCACATCTCTCCATTGGTAGTGAGCGTGAACATCTTTGGCCTCTTGTTGAATATGCTTATTTGCCTTTAACATTTCTTCATTTTCAGAGTGAACTGCAATCACTGAATTAGTTGCTTTGAATATTTCAAGCAGTTTTTCTTCATTATAGAGAAGAAGATCTCCTGTAGAACTTCCAAGAAAAATTTTAATCCCGCAACAGCCCTCGAGATTTGGAACTTTTAAAAGTTCATCAAGATTTTCTCCAGTGGCTCCCATGAAAAAACCAAAATTGGTATGAGACTTCGATTTTGCCAGTTCAACTTTATGAGTGATCGCCTGTGCAGTCGTTGTAGAAGGGTTGGTATTTGGCATCTCAAGAAATGTCGTCACGCCGCCACAAACTGCCGCTAATGATCCAGTTTCAAGATCTTCTTTATGAGTCAATCCAGGCTCACGAAAGTGCACCTGGCTATCGATGACACCTGGAATAAGATGTTTTCCTGCTCCCTCAATGACTGTAGTGGCGGAGTCATCTTCAGAAGCATTAAGGCTGGCAATCTTTCCATCCTTTAAACCGACGGTTAAAGTTTGAATGCCAGAGGGGAGAACGGTTTTGATATTTTTAAAAAGAATGTCATAAGTCGCCATATATTTTTCTCCCAGGGGTTGAAAATCACCATCTTTCTGGTATCTTGTTCACATGGACCAGCGCTTCAAAACTTGCCCATTTTCATTCATTTGTTGCCCTTAGGGGCTTTCAAATTCGTGTCTAAATCGACTACAACTTAACAAAAATTATTAAATATTAAAACGAGGAAACCCTCATGAGCATACAACTTTATAACACCCTGACCAAAACAAAAGAACCTTTCAAACCTCTTGAAGAAGGGAAAGTGAAGATCTATTTGTGTGGACCGACCGTCTATGATCTTTTACATATCGGTAACTTCAGAGGAGCTATTTTTTTCAATCTTCTTCGCAATTGGATGGAGTTCTCTGGCTTGAATGTGACGTTTGCTTATAACTACACAGATGTTGACGATAAAATCATTAAAAAGGCCAATGAAGAAGGTGTTGAGTCATCTGTCATTTCTGAAAGGTTTATTGAAGAATTTGAAAAAGACTTCAATCGACTAGGTTTGAGAAAACATGATTATAATCCCAAGGTGACAGAGTTCATGCCACAAATCATCAAGTTTGTTGAAGACTTGATCACCAATGGAAAAGCTTACGTTATTGATGGAGAAGTTTTTTATTCGATTGATTCCTTCGAAGGATATGGAAAGCTCTCTGGAAAAAAGCTGGATGAACTAGAGGCCGGTCAACGAGTCGAAGTTGATCAAAGAAAGAAAAATCCATTTGATTTTGTTCTCTGGAAACCATCTAAAGCAGGTGAGCCATCTTGGGATTCGCCATGGGGAGGAGGACGTCCAGGTTGGCATATCGAATGTTCGGCCATGATTCAGGCCCTTCTTGGGGACACAATTGATATCCACGGTGGTGGAATTGATTTGATTTTTCCACATCATGAAAATGAAATCGCTCAAGGCGAGGGGAGAACAGGAAAGTGTTACTGTAACACTTGGGTTCACAATGAATTCATTAATCTAAGTGATGAAAAAATGTCCAAGTCTCTTGGTAACGTTATTACTGGTCGCTCTTTCATGGACAAGTGGCACCCAGAAATTTTGAAATATCTTTTCTTGTCTGTTCATTACAGAAGTCAATTGGCGATCAATGACGACAAGATTAGAGGCGCGATCTCTGCACTCGCTAGAATTTATTCTTCTTTAAAGAATGCAGGCGACGTCTTGAACTTTGAAGGTGGTGGAGTTGTAAATAAGGCATTTGCTCAAACTTTGAGTCAGCATGATGCCAAGATTAAAAAGTATATGGACGATGATTTCAACACTGGTGAAGTTATGGCTTCAGTTTTTGAAGTTGTCCGTGGTTTTAATGCTCTCAATCTGCAAAAGAAGGCAAAAGATATAAATTCAAAACCTACTGCGGAAGCTTTTTTGGCCTGGATGAAAAAATACGGCGATCTGATGGCCCTTTTTGGTCAAGTCCCGTCAAAATTCCTCCTCGAACTTGATGATATCCTTATTGCCGATCGAAAGCTCGACAGGGCCAAGATCGAAGAACTCGTGGCAAAGAGGAATGAAGCGAGAGAGGCCAAAGACTGGGCGGCAGCAGATCAATTCCGAGACGAATTGTCAGCTATGGGAATCGAGCTACAGGACGGCAATCCGGATCGTCAGTGGAGCGTTTCGAAAGGTTAATTATCCCTTAGAGTATTGATTTTAAAGAGATTTTCCTCTTCGCCGATAAGTTCAAGACAGGCCCTAATGTTTTGAATGAGGCGAAGATGAAAACTCGTACCTTGATCATTTTAATAATTCTTTCTCTGTTCACTTCATGTGCACAGTTGATGAGATCTGGGCATTACATTCAACTACGACTTAACGATACCATTGAGAATCTTTCAAAAGAATTTCAAGTTAATGAAGCAGAAATTGTTAATGCCAACAAAGGCAAAGACTTTCGCGAAGGTGAGTGGTGGTTTATTCCTCTCAAGCGAGGACTTGTGCAATTGTTTGGTGGTGGAGCAAGTTATGCCAACATCAATTATTCTGCTGAATTTTTAAACACTGGAAAGTTTCTGTGGCCAGTTCCGGCCAGTACAAGAATTTCTTCTAACTTCGGAAAACGATGGGGTAAACCTCATCAAGGAATAGACATCCCTGCAAAGAAGGGAGCTGATGTGATTGCTGCAGAAGATGGAGTAGTCTCTTTCAGTGGGCGGATGAGAGGTTATGGAAAAATTGTAGTTGTTAAACATGCAGACGGTTACAGCACTGTATATGCACACAATTCAAGTAACTCTGTTAAGCGTGGAACAAAAGTTTATCGAGGGCAAGTTGTTGCCAAAGTTGGTAACTCTGGTAAATCCACTGCTTCACATTTACATTTTGAAGTGAGAAAGAAAGAAGAGCCTGTTAATCCAATGGCATATATCAGAAAATCCAGAAACTACATGCTGGCCTATCAGAAAAATCAGTAATCAGAGTTCAATCCAAAAGCGAATTTTTTCAATCTGATCATCAAGGGATTTGTCTCTAACACCACCATTTGCCGTGATCACTTTTTGTGAGGCAACGTTGTCCTCATCAGTGGTTAGAAGTACTTTTGTAATTCTCAGTTCTTCTTTTGTGTACTTTAGAATTTCAGTTAGTGCTTTTGTCGCCAAGCCACGCTTTCTGAATTTTGGTCTGATGATATAACCAATATGACCGCCGTAAGTTTCAAGTTTTGGAGTCAGTCTATGACGAACAGAAATTCGACCAGCGTATTCACCATTTTCAATTATCCAAAAAGTAGTTTCGTTGACGTAGCCTTCTGGTAGATCCGGGTTGTGTTCAAAATCGAGCTTTCGCTTTACGTGATCGAAAAACACTTCTTCGCTAGTAAGTTCATCAATCGTTAGATGGCCTTCAGTACTTCCTTTGTGACCAACCAGTTCAGTTGCTGCTTCATAAAATGAATCTTTGAATTTTACGTTTGGTCTTATGAGTTCCATGGCGAAATTAGAACAAAAAAAAGCCCTCTTGAAAAGAGGGCCTTGAGTTTGTTTTAATCAACTTTGATAGAGAAGGTTTCCTGTTTGAGGATTTCTCCGTCGTAGGCGACCTTGATTCTCAATTTGAGAGTCTTGTCTTTGGCCTTCTTGATGAAAGTGTACTTGAGTTGAGCAACAGTGTTTTGACCTCTTCCAACAGGAGAAGTCTGAACTGAAGGAATATCAAACTTGATGAACTCAGCACCTTCTAGAGCCTCGGCAGTTACTTTATAACCTTCTGGGATATTATTTCTAAGACCAGTAAGGGAAACTTTGATGTCATGACTCTTGAATTTCCAACTGAATGGATAAACTTTCCATTTTCTCCACTTAACTTCTTTATCAAGATTATAGGCAGCTTGAACTTCTGGGTTCACTTTCACCTTAGCTTTAAAAGTAACAACTTCAGTAAAAGAGTTGTCTACGTCATCACCTGGGTAGAACACTTCTGCTCTGATTTCGATTGGAGAACCAGGAAGAGCATCTTCTTTGATCTTCATCACAAAAACGTTTTTGAGATCAATATTCTTTCTCTGCGGAAGTGAAGTCAAAATCGCTTGAGCTCTGTCGAGAGTTACGTTTTCAGTTCTGGCAATGATTTTGACAGAAATATCACCTCTAGAAGTTTCTCTATAACCAAGGTTGGATAGTTTCAGACCAAGCTTGGCTTCTGAACCTTGAATAAGACCTTTTGGATTCTGAGCTTCTATGATTGAAGCCTCGGCTCCTCTTTTTCTGACAACACCATTTTCTTGGAAGAATGAAGCAACTTCAGATTGACCTCTTTCTCTTGCCATTCTGTTTTCATTTTCAATACTTCTTTCGAATCCAGCAACCTGACCTTCTTCGATTCCTCGATTCCTGGCAACGACTGCTCCTCTGGCCTTCGCCTCTGCAAATACAATAGGGAAAGCTTTTTTCTTGGCATCAGGAAATTTGTCATTCTTATGAAGATTGAAGACTTCATCTCTTTTTGCATTGTAAACAACTTCATAGTCAGAAAAGTAAGCTGATTTATGAGATTGTTTGTAAGTATATTTGTAAGCGGAAACAAAACTGTTTCCACAGGCATTCAAGAATTCTTGTACACCTTTGTAGACTGCTTTACAGTCAACTCTGTTTCTATCTACTTCAACTGAAGATAGATCTTGATAAACAACTTCTGGCTTATTGAGTGCATATGCAGGATCTTCATAAAGTCTGAGTCCTTCCTCTGCTTTTTGAATTTCTCTGTCGATAGCAGACTCAATAGAATCAGCTCTTCTTCTTTCTTCTTCCGTAATTTCTGTTTCATCTAGAGACTTGATAATGCCTCCACCATCAACTCCTAGGTTTTTGAAGAGCTCAATATCAATAGGGCTCAAAAAGCCTGGAGCACGGTTATCTATTTCAACAGTTGATCTTGGAGCATCAGAAAGAAGTTGGTCTCTTTTTTCACGATACGCTTTTGGAAACTCAACAAGTTGAGCTTGATCTCTTGCCATTCTTTCACCAATAACAAGTCCTTGATCAAATCCTTCTTGGTAATCAGATTGACTGTTGACACCGGCCTCGTAACCTTCTGTATCTCCAGATAGTTTTCCTCTTAGAAAACCTCTGAGTTCTCCATCAAGTGCTGAAACCTTAAGTCCAATTTTAGATCCGTTTTGTTGTGCTTCAATCAGCACAAGTCTTTCGCCGGCAATTCCACCTTCTTCGTCACCAAAAGATTCACCCTGACCAGCACCTAGTTCTTTGGCCTCTGCCATGTAACGGTCAAACAGCTGCTTTCTTTGTTGATATTTCGCAAGATCGTCAGCTGTGATTTGTTCAAAAGTTCTTGCTACACGATCGGCATCTTCAAAATCTCTTTGTTGAGTCGAGAGTGCAGATCTGAGCCTGTTTACATCAGCTTCAAGGTTGGCAATTTGTGCTTGAAGATTTCTGATGTCTCCTTCAAGTTGATCAATTCTACCTAGGTTTGAAGCAATCTCATTTCTCATGGAATCGATGTCATTTCTATTTTGATTGATTCTTGCAATTCTTGAATCGATATTCTGATTAATATTATCAGCTCTATTTTGAAGATCATTTAGTCTTTGTAGAATTGAAGCCACAATATTTTCTTGATTGCGAACTTCATTCTCTAGATTGGCAACTCTTCTTCTGACGTTTTCAAGTCTGTTACGAACTTGGTCGAGCTCTGCCGATCTGGCAGCAACTTCTTGCTTTAGACCACCTATGGCCTGTCTGGCCTTTTGGATATTGGCCGTCAAACGTTGAGCTTTTTGTCTCAAATTCGGTAGCCTGTTTTGGGCTTCAGAAAGCCTTGTTCTTATATTTGAAAGTTGGCTTTCTGTGTTTGAGAGTTTGCTGTTTACGTCATTAAGTTCATTTTGAGCTGTTCTGACTTCCGCTTGTTTTGAAGAAAGTTCAGACTCTGCAGCAGAAAGTCTTTGTCTAGCCTGGTCAAGTTGTTGCTTGATCCCAGATATTTGGGATTCAAGATTTCGAACTTCTCCTTCTTTAGAAGAAACTTCGCTCTCTGCAGTTCTGATCTGGCTTTGAATTCCAGGTCTTCTGCTCTCAAGACTTCTAATTTCTGATGCAAGTTTGGACTGGCTGCTTTCGAGATTCGAAATTTGAGCTTGATTTTGTCTGATGTCGCTTTCTTTTCTTCCAACTTCAGCTGATTTTCTTTTTACAGCTTGAGCTGTGCTTTGAAGTCTTTGATTAACTCTTTGAAGCTCTCCTCTTAGTTCGGCAATTTTTCTCTTTACTTCAGGAGTTTGTGGCTGAGAAGACAATGAGGCAATTTCAGATTTAAGTGAGTTCGCCTGACTTCTAAGATCAGACGCCTGGCTTTCAAGCGAGCTGATTTCTGATTTTAAAGAAGATACTTCACTTTGAAGTCGGGAGTTTTCAGATCTTAACGATGAGATCTTTCCCGGAATTGCATTGAGTTCATTTTGCTTGCTTGAGATTTGTGAATTGATTGTATTCAGTTCTGATCTTAAAGATGAAATTTTTGAATCAAGGTTTCTAATTTGTCCTTTAAGAGTATTTATTTGGTTTTGAACTGGAGCAATTTGACTTTCAAGTTGTCTTACTTGTGTTGCAGCTCTATCTCTTTTTTGAGTAAGAGCTGGAAGCTCTGACTTGAGTGAGTTGACTCTACTTTGAAGTCTATTTTGTCTTGTTTTCAGTTGGTCAATTTGGGCCTGAAGATTAACAATTTGAGTTTTGAAATTTTGAATATCTGTTTCGGTCTTGGAGATTTGAGCTTCAGTCTGTTGTAACTCCGCAGTCATGTCTCTCAAATTGTTTTGAGCTTGATTTAGCCTGCTTTGGGCCGCATTCAATTCAGCTTCTTTTTGGTCATAATCTCGTTTGGCATCTCTCAATCGCTCTCTAGCATCACGCATTTTAAATCGAAGATCTTCCAAACGTCGCTCTTCCGGAAGAAGTTCGTCATTCGTTCTTCTTATTTCAGCTTCAGTAATACGGAGATTTCTTTGAAGATCATTGATTTCTCCAGAGAGGTTTCTGTTCTCATATTCAAAATCATCAATGGATCTTTCAAGACTGACATTTCTAGAATTGAGATTGGAGATTTCATTTTGATTAGAACCTATCGCATTTCTCGATTGATCGATGGCATTCAGATTGGCTTCAATAGAAGATTGTGTATTTCGAACAATGGATAGAAGCTGGTCTGCAAGAGCACGTTTTTCATCAGAGTTTTGTCGACTTTGTTGATACTGCCGTTCGGATGAGTAAATATCGATTTCATCTGGAAGGTTCGCAAAACTTGCAAACGAAGTCGAAATAAGCAGGGCGCTCAAAAGCCCAGTTGTCCAATTTTTCATGCCTCTCTCCATTCATGAATTTAAAATGTTCTCCTTGTGTATGAAATGCACCAAGGCCTGTAAAGGCGAGGGAAATGACTATAGGGTGATGTAAGTATTTTTTGCCTTGATGTAAGAAAATAAGGCCTTTTGGGTGACGATTTGGCACTGTCAATTGACAACACGCGCGGCGCGTGGTCTAAGGCGTCCCATGGAAAATAGACAGACTATCAGTAAATTACCTAAAGAGGGGAGCATTGAAGTATATCTCGATGGAGAAACTCCCTGGATGGCAGAACTTCTTGAAGAGTTAAATGAGGATTTAACAGACTCAGACTATGAAGGAGAAGGTAATGCCTCGATTGAATTTAAAGGCGAATTGATCAGAAAGTGGAATGATCGTTTTAACGATTACATTATCCTTACCGGTGAGATTAGGGCCAGTTTCTATGCCCTAGAAATCAATTCAGGTGAAGCGATTCTTGATCATATTGAAGTACCTGTTAGGGCCTGCTGGATTCAAGAAGAATTGCGTGAGAAGTTTGGTTATGAAGAAGAGACTGAAATCTGGTTTGATGAGGATGAATATGATCTCTATTTTTACACCAGAAATAATGTCGAGATTAAACCGGTTTTGAGTGAGTATCTTTTTTTAAACAAGAATCCTTATCCAGGTCTTTCTGAGGAATAAAAGCCTCAATAAAAAAAGGCCTTCCATCCGGAAGGCCATGCCTTTTATTGCAAAAAATGTTTATAGGTTATCAGGCCGCTATTCTAAAGCGTCCTTGTTCTTTTTCAAGTTCTTCCGCAGCTTCTACTGAAAGTCTTGCCCATGGCATCTTTTCAAGTCTTGTTTTACCGATAGGTTCATCAGTTTCTTCACAAAATCCGTAGGAGCCGTCATCGATTTTAGATAAGGCAATATCAATATCTCTCAAACGTTGCAAATCTCTTTCTCTAAGACCGAAAGCCACGTTTTGATCCTGATAGGCCTGTGCCTGATCTCCGTCTTCAGTAGTCTGATCCTTGTCTACATGGAAATCACTATTACCATGCTCAGCGATCGAGTTCATAATCTGGCTTTTGAGTTCCAGAAGCTTGGACTTTTGGGACTCCAAAAACTTTTTATCAAAAGGTGATCCCATAAACGTACCTCCAGTTTCACCGTGTATCATGCCTCGTCTCAAGGCTTTGGTATTTTACGACGGGGCCGGTTTCCCTTATCGGAATAATCAATAAAAACTTCAGTTCACTGTTATTTCAAGAAGTTAGGAATGAGTGAAATAGTGAGCGCAAAACGAGGCCCCCGCCAAGAAATCGTGAAAATTGGCAACTATTTGTGTTTTAGAAAAGAAGTCTGATTTCTAGGGATGCTAAGAATAGGTCTGGGACGTTCTTTCCTATCACCGTTTGTTCAAGAGTCAAATTAGCGCTGAATGGAACTGCAATCTTTCCCTTAAGAAATGGAGTAATAGAAGAAAACATAATCCCTAGCTTAGCCGTGTGGGATTCTTCTTCACTTTTATAGGAAAGGATATTGTTTGCTAGAGTATAAGGAGATTCATACTCTGTTGGTTGGAGATAGGAGTAGAGGTACTCTGGAGTGACAGACCACCAGTCATTGAATTCGTAAGTCAGAGAAAATGAAGTTTCAAGTTTCATTCCTGGCTTTTCTTTGAAAGTCCCTTTCTCCGTGCTGAGAAAGAAGTCGTAATCTTCAGGGATTCTTTTTTCGACATTTCTTTCAAAATTATAACTTCCTCTAATCCAAGCATCGTAGCTGATATTAGAAGTTAATCTTTGACCGCCACCAAATTCAGAGTAGGCTGTCCAATAACCATTTCCAAATGAAACATCTTGGAGAATATCTTCATCTTCCTCTTCTCCAGTAGGTGCTAGAAAACCAAGGACTACGGCCATTCCCCCATCCAGCCAATCTGTAAGTCGATACTTGGCGTAGACATCAAGATCTCCGTAACCTTTTCCATGCCATTCTCCGCCTGGAGCATAGCCGTAATAGTTTACAAGTACTGATTGAATGAGTTCACCACTGGCATCGGGAAAATCAGAGGTATCAACCGAGAGTCCACGAAGACGACCTTCACCTTCGCGAATGATCTGGGCCACTTCTTCGTAGTTATTACCTTCAATTCTTTTGGCCTCAAGCATGACTCGTACATCATAATAAGGAAGAGAAACGACGGTCATCAATCTATCAGTCCAGCCGTAAGCAAAACCAACTCCAAAAACCTTGGCCTTCGCTTTAGCATCGAGTTCCCATTTTCCAGCATTGAATTTATCGTAGGCCTCGGGAGCGTAGCGCTCCAGAGTTTCGAAATAATAATCGTCTAAGGCCTGTACTGCCCTTAAGGCCTCAGCATCGATTTTGGCATTTAATCCAAGTGGCTGAGACTTCATATTGGCCTCGAAGAAATTTGTGACAGAATTACTGACAACCTGTCTAACTGCTAAAAGGCGAACCTTCTTTGGAACAGTTTCATAGTAGGCTGCATGGGATGTTGAACCCCATATCAGTAATGATATCAATAGTTTAATTAAATTTCCCCAGACTCTCATCGCACCGGACTATATCCAAAGCAAACGCATTTGCCACCCCTAAATTTCAAAATGTAATACTTACAACTCCTTGTCACTTTGGGGCGAGCGGCATATGATCCACGCTCTGCGACGAGAGAGGTTTAGAGATGAGAATGCATTCAGTGTTAGCGCTATTGATGCTAGTAACTTTGGTTACAGCTTCTTGTGGGAAAAAAGAAACGTTCATTCCTTTATACGATACAGAAACAGCAGCACAGCAACAGATTCGTCGAAACAGTGACGATGGAAATGGTTCTCAAGTTGGTCCAAATGGTGGAACAACAAATCCTCGTGATCCAAAAATTTATTACCTTAGAGGTAAGTACTACCTTTCTGATATTCAAGTAAATCGTGCGGTCAATGGACCTGTTTTGATTTCAGATTTTGGAAATCTTTTAGCAGATATCATTGTTAGAATTGGTGGAAACTTTGAAGTTGATATGGATCCTTTTCCAATCGACATCTCTGATATCGATAGAGATTTGATCAAGTCCATTGTCATTAAAGATATGAGACTTGAGATTTTGGATAACCCTGAAAAAGCAGATTTGAAATTCATCAAAAAATTTCAAGCCTATGTAACTCAAGATAATGGAGATGGTAACGGTGATGGAACTGGTACTCCTCCAAATCCAGGAACTGGAAACAACAAGGCCAATGAAATTCTTCTTGTAAGTTATGACAGGACCAATGACTATGATTATGAAACTTCCAAGGCCTGTGATTGGATGTGTCTCGATCTAAACGTCAACAGAGTTAATATTCTCGATTATATTAGCCCTGACAGTAAGATGTTGGTGATTAGACCTTCGGTTAAGATCGGAGCGACTCCTAAAGACAAGTTTATTCTTGGTGGTTTTGTTGAATTCGAAATCGGATTAACTCTACCTCTTTAAGAAACGTGAATCTAAAAAAACTCAAAGAAAAACATTTGTTGAAGATTATCAACCTCTATCCTCCTTATCTGGGGGCTGGAGTTTCTGTTACTCCTTTGAATGCAGAACAGACAAAGTTAGAAGTCTCGATGAAGCTTCGTCCTTGGAATCAGAATTATGTAGGAACTCATTTTGGTGGAAGCTTGTACTCCATGTGTGACCCTTGGTTTATGCTGGTTTTACTTAAGCTCTTGGGGCGTGACTATTTGGTTTGGGATAAAGCAGCTAGTATTAAGTTTCTTCGTCCTGGGAAAGGAAGAGTTCGGGCCATTTTTGAAATAACACCTGAAAAACTTCAAGCGATTATTGATGCAGTTGAAACTGACGGAAAAATCGAACCCGAATTTGAAGTTGATGTGCTCAACGATAAAGATGAAATCGTCGCAAAAGTTCAAAAAACTTTATGGGTAAAAAAGAAAAACTAAACGCCTTCTTGCAGTTCAATTTTCAAGTTGTATTTCTCAGCCATTTCGCCAAGTTTATCCATCACTTCTTTTCTTTCAAGAAGTTGATCGACAACTGAAAATTTATTTTGAAGAGGGACTTTGCATCCATGATCGCATCGGAAATCTGAAGAGCAGATAAAAACATTGGTAATAGGTTCTTTATTGCTGAAACTTCCATACCACTTGAAAAATTCTTCTAACTTTCTTTGAAAATCTTTTTTGATTTCTTCTGGTCTACTGCTGGTTGTATTAAACAGAAAGCGCCCAGCATCCATTTGTTTGCCATTGATGATCAAGTGGACGACTCCTGAAGTGGAGAGTCCTAATGAATTGTTGAAACACACGGGGCAATACATTCAAAATTTCCTTTTAGAGTGAAGTATCTTAACATAATAGTGAAAACCAAGAGTCCCTCAAGACTCTTAGCGAAATGACACTTTGTGCCCAAGGATATGTTTATGCTCAGCGAACACAAGTTCATCAAATTAAGAGATGGCGTTGAACTTCACGCCGAAGTCAAAGAACTCGGTAAGCCAGTGTGGATCATTGCCACCCATGGAATAGGTGAGCACCTCGGTCGACATCGTTATATACAGGATTTATTTGGTTACGACTTTAACATCTTTCAATATGACTTAAGAGGCCATGGGAGAAGTATGGGACGTCGGGCCCATGTGACTGACTTCAATCTTTTCATGGAAGATCTACATGAGATCATCCAGTTCCTTAAAGATAAGTACAAGATGGAGCGTTACGCCCTTTTTGGACATAGTATGGGTGGATTGATCACTTGTTCTTATATTCAAAACTTTGCCGACAAGAATTTCTATCCTGAAAGAGTGTTTGTTAACGCGCCCCCGGTTGGCTTCCCTGGTGCATTAGGGGAATTGATTCGAGTTTCAACTAAAGGAATGTGGAGGAATATAGTCAAGCTTCCTGTCACACTTCCACTTGGAGGATTAGTTGATCTGAATTATTTGTCTCACGATCCGATGGTCAAGGAAAATTATATCCAAGACGAATTGAACAGTATGAAGCTCCATTCAAAACTTCTCTTTGAAATGGTAAAGTGTAGCAAGGAGACCTTCTCAAGGCCGCTTCGCCCAGAATGTCCCATGTATGCAACTATTGGAACCATGGACAAGATTGTTAACTTCGAAGCATGTGACAAGTACTTTAAGCAAATTGAGAAGGCCGTTGATTACCAAACTTTTGATGATGCTTATCATGAGCTTCATAATGAAATAGAAAAGTATAGGAAACCTTATTTCGAACATTTGAAAAAAGTTTTCATGGAAATACTTTATACGGAATAAAAATGGAAAATCTAAGAAACCTGATCGTCCTCCCATTCCTTAATACATTTGCAGGCGACGGCGAAGGAACTCTTCGTGTCGATGTCACTGCTGAAGATGGTGAACATCAAATCAAGTATGAAGGAAAAGTTGTTGGGAGTTTGAAGATTGATGAAGGTTTTAGAATTGATACCATCCATTTGTCAGAACTTTCAAAAAGAGTGGCTCCCATCTTGGCCGCTGGAGAAGATTTGATTGAATACCAACTCAAAGTTCTTGATTGGGTTGCAGAAGCTAAAGATATAGCAGGTGATGCCGGTGATTGGGTCGGAGTTTATTACAAAGCTTCTTATATCTTAAAAGAAGATACAACAGACTTGGTACTAGGCCCTTATCTCGGTCGATCAACTGACCACATTAGAATTCCTATCGATAAAGGCTTTTGTGGAATGGCGCTTAGAGAAGAGAAAACTGTAAACATTGAAGACGTCTCCAAAGACGATACTCATATTGCTTGTTCCATCACAACTAAAAGTGAAATAGTCATTCCACTAAAAGATTCTAACGGTAATTTTGTTGCTGAGCTCGACATTGACTCAGACAAACTGGCCTCTTTTAATCCTAAGCTTGAGGCAGAGTTACAAGAGTTCGCTCTGACTTTTCCAAGTCTTTAATCAAAACTCTTAAGCCTCGTCATTGTAAAAATTGGTGTATAGGGGATAACAATGAATCCTGTTGTCCCATCTTTATACTTGAATTCTGTTCTGATAATGATTTCGTGAATTCCCATTAATTGGCCGACATCTTCTTTTGTAAAGTCCTCAACAAGGTCCAGTCCGATATCCGGGAGGAATTGCTTCCAGGCCTTTTTATAGCCTTTGATAAAAGATTCAGAAACTGATACTCCAAAAGCGAAGGACGACTCAGAAAGAATTGAAAAAACTTGAGGTGTTGATTTGAGTTCATCATACCATTGACCAAACTTCATAAGATCAGTGGCAACAAGTTCGATATCTGCTTCTTTTTCAATATGATCTTCATAAATAGTTTTGAGAAGAGGGATAGAGTAGGCTACTCGCTGAAATTTTTCCTCACCACCCATTGTTTTCATTTTCTTTTCTTCAGGATTAGTTTTAAGAAGCTGGATCAAACTTTTCTTTGAAGTATTAAGTTGGTCAACCAGATAACGCAGATAGGGAATGGAGTCTGACTTTATTTCAGCAATTTCTTTTTCTCTTTCTAAGACTTTTGAAACGATTGAAGCTTCTTCTCCTGGAGAGTCTTGCAGCTCTTTGATTTCCTTTAGCTGAAATCCAAGATTTTGAAGTGACTTGATGAACTCAGCAATTTCATATTGAGAATCATTGTAGTAGCGGTAATTATTCTCTGCTCGAAAAGGCAGAAGAAGTCCTTGCTCTTCGAGGTAGCGTAGCATGCGAATTGAAATACCTGAGTTCTTAGAAAAATCTTTTATCTGAATCATAATCTCTCCATGTTAACGGGTTATGTATGAATTATCGACCCTGACATGGTGTGAGACTCAAGAACTTTTTATAAATAGTTCAAACGACTGAAATCCTTTAAAGCATTATAATCATTGATAAATATTTCTGAGGGAATCAAAAAGCAGATTTTAAAAGTTTGACCATGTCACCGCAGGTTACTGCCTTCAGGCTCTTTTGAGATTGAGGGCGTGTTTTTGTGCTTTATTTGAATGGTGATTGGTCTCGAACTTTTACTGTCGTAAGAACCAGAAGTTTTTGAGGTACTGAAAGTATAATTTCTCTTTGTCGTCGACGAAGATGGTGTAGATGAGGGAGCTCTCTCTGGTTCTTTATTCCAATTAGCTCCTCGAAAAACTTTGGCAGGCTTGGATTCCCAGGTTGCTTGGTAATAGCTAGGCTTGGGTCTTGTTGCTAATTTCGGAAACTCCTTCCCGCATGTATAAGTACATTTTTTCTTTTTGTAGATTTTATAAGAAGTTGTAGAGCCATATTTTTCTTTCTCTTCACGTTTCCTTCTCGCGACCGTGGCGTGATAGCTTTCTTCTTTCATACTTTCTGGTAGTTCATCAGGCGTAGATTTAAATTTAATGTTCTTATCAACCTGATACTCATAATAGTCGGCGGTATAGTAAGCGGGTGGATGTTGAGTCGGAGGTTTGTGATTCTTCTCGTAGTTACTGGCCCGCGCTTCCTCCAATCCAGGAGGATTATCGTTATCAGCGGACCAGATACCTTGGGATACACCTTGGGAAAAGGCCCACCCTGAATAAAGTAAAATCAGGATGCAAAACCTCATAGGAATATTTTAAAAGAGGTTGCTGTGAAAAAAGCGTATTATCGGCAAGTGACTGAAAAGACTGATCTCAACAAGTTTTGTTCTTGCCCATTTTTCAACACATGGTCTGCAAAAACATTGAAATGACATGGTCTCCACCTGTCAGCATATTTTCAAGCTCTTCCTTGGTTGGAGGTGTTTTCATATTAGTTCTTATGAAGTGGTCGCTGGCCTCTGGATGCCCTTGGTAGCTGATGAAGGGAAGAGAGTTGTGTGCAATGATGTCGTACTTGCATTCTTTTGATTGGCCAATGTGTATGAAGTCTTTGGGAAGATCTTTGATTTGATAACTGTGCTGAGTCATCATACAAACTTCTTCTCCTTTTTTGAGACCACCAAAACTTTCCAAAATTGAAATTTTCCTAGGTCCATTAAAGCAGACATCGTTTTCATTTTTGATGACTTCCACTCCAAAAGCATCTGCCATCAATTGGTGACCAAAACAAATTCCAAGAGTTGGAACTCCATCAAGAATTTGTTGTTGCATGAAATTTTGCAAATCAATTTGCCAAGGAAGACGATCCTCAACGTTTGAATAACTACCAAAAATTATCCAAGCAGCAGGTTTGTCGACTTTCAGACTTTCTATTCCAAACCATGAAGGGCTATGATAGGTGAAGGAAAGATTAAAGAGACGTTTCATTCTGTTGGCACAACGGATGGAGGGTTCTGAAATGGCACAGTCAATGATAGCAATATGGCTCATAAAAAGGAGACTCCATTGTACAGAGAATACCTCAAATCACCTGTAGGCTACCTTGAAATCCTCTGTGATGAAACTCATTTATTGTCAGTTAGTTTTGTCAGTCAGGCCAACAAAAAAGTTAGTTCGAATACCATCACAAATAATACTCGAACCCAATTACAAGAGTATTTCGACGGACGAAGAAAGCAGTTTGATCTGCCTCTGAAAGTTGAAGGAACAGAATTTCAAAAGAAAGTTTGGGGTAAGCTGAAACGAATACCTTATGGAAAGCTTGAAACCTATGGAAGTGTGGCCAAGTCCCTTGGGAAGCCTTTGGCCTCAAGAGCTGTGGGGGGAGCGAACAATAAAAATAAAATTGGAATCATTATCCCTTGTCATAGAGTCGTTGGAACAAGTGGAAGTCTTACCGGATATGCTCCGGGTCTGAAATACAAAGAATTTCTTTTGAAACTAGAGGGAAGTCTAGAAGACTAACGGATT
This sequence comes from Deltaproteobacteria bacterium, assembly GCA_006226755.1. Taxonomy (GTDB): domain Bacteria; phylum Bdellovibrionota; class Bacteriovoracia; order Bacteriovoracales; family Bacteriovoracaceae; genus M0603. The sequence continues at coordinate 36,305 of SBGE01000197.1, forward strand.
ATTTTTTTCCGCCGCTTCCACCTTGACCGCCTGATCCATCATCACCGTGTGGTGGCTTCTTAGGATAAGTTTTCTTGGCAGCTTGAAGAAGGTCTGGAGTGTAAGACGCAGCTTGCACGTTCAATGAGACGATAGCGATTGTGAAAAGAATCAAACTCAAAATTTTCATAACAGACCTCTTTTAATATTTGTCTGAGTCTGAATTTATAGCAAAAAAAAGAAATCTCAACTTTGGTAGTCGGGCGGTTTTCGATAAATCAGCTAGTTAACTGCGGAATGTAAGGAAAATGCTCATCTAACATTCCGCAAAATCTATTTAAGGGTGCCGAAGTGTCCCCAAATTTCTAGTTGGAGACACCTTTTTTGATCAGATCTTCTAGAAATTGAACCCTAATAAGCGCTGGTGGATGGCTGTGATAAAAAGCTGAGTACACTGGGTCTGGAGTCAAAGTTGAAGCATTGTCTTTGTACATTTTGACCAAGGCAGAGATGAGTTTGCTGGCCTTGGCATTTTTTGAAGCAAATTCATCGGCCTCAAACTCATACTTTCTTGAAACCCATGCGCTAATTGGAGTGAGAAAGAAAGTGTATGCTCCACTGACCATCATGAAGAGAACCAACGCTAAGTGTGTTCCCATGGTTTGAACGCCGTGACCTTGGAAGAAAGCTTCTGATTTCATACATGCGCCGAGGACCCAAAAGCCGATCAAGCTAAAGACAATTCCTTTCGCCAGTTGTTTGATAATGTGCTTTCTTTTGAAGTGGCCAAGCTCATGGGCAAGTACAGATTCAACTTCATCTGCCTCCAAAGTTTTGATGAGAGTATCGAAGAATACAATTCTTTTGTTTTTTCCAAAACCTGTGAAGTAGGCATTCCCATGGGCACTTCTCATCGAGGCATCCATTACAAAGAGGCCTTTACTTTGAAAACCTGTTCGCTCCAATAGAGAAAGAACTCTATCTTTAACTTCTCCATCTTCAAGAGGTGAGAACTTGTTGAACATAGGAGCGATGACTGTTGGGTAGAGCCAAATCAAGAAAAATTGAATGATAGTCAAAAAGGCCCAGCCGTAAACCCACCATATGTCTCCTAGGGCCTGCATGATCCAAAGGATGCCAGCAACAATTGGAAGACCAATAATGGAACCTAGAATTAAACCCTTTACCATATCAGTTACAAAAATTTTGGGAGTTGTTTTGTTGAAACCGTATTTTTCTTCCACGACAAAAGTCGTGTAGATACTTTGGGGTAGTCCCAAAAGCATACTGATTAAACCAAACAAGGCAAAGAAAACAACTCCATGAGTGATCGGGGAAAGGCTAAATTTTACAACGATCATGTTTAACGATTCCAATCCTCCTCCAAGAGTCCAGATCAGCATCACAATCAAATCAATCGCTTTAAAGAATTTTGAAGTTTTGATTTTGGCGATGGAATAATCCGCGGCCTTTTGATGATCTTCCAGAGTAATTTGATCTTTGAATTTATCTGGAACTTCGTCCGAGTGGGCGAGAATGTGTCCACGATTTTTCATATCAAGCCAGGCCTCTATTAGGGCCTTGGAAAAAAGAAAGAGTAAAAATATTTTTGTGACTACGGGAGCCAAACTATCTTGCGCCATGTCCACCTCTAGCTCTAGGCAAAATAAACAACGAGATTTAGGATATATGCTTTGAAGCGATTATAAAAGGCTCAGAGATGGAGATTCATCAATTATATACCCATTCAAATCTTCGAAATTTCACATATATCCTTGAGCCCGAGGAAGGTGGCCTGTTTTGCTTTGATCCCTTCGATGCCTCTCAGGTGGTGTCGTTTGCTGATGAGCTTGGGAAGCCGCTTCGAGTCGTTATCAATACTCATGAGCATTGGGATCATACCCAGGGAAATGAAGAGCTGGTAAAAACTTTTAATTGCGAAGTTTGGGCCCACGAAAATGGTAAAGGAAAAATTCCTTGTGTGACTCGTTTTCTCACTCATGGAGAAAAAATTGAACTTGATGATAAGTTCTCATTGCAGGTTCTCGATACTCCAGGTCATACGTTCGCGCATCTTTGTCTTCTTTTGCTCAGAAGAGGCGAACCCTATGCTGTCTTTACCGGAGATACTCTTTTCAATGCTGGGGTGGGGAACTGTCACAATGGTGGTGATCCTGAAGTTCTCTATGAAACCATTTCCAAGCAATTTCATGTTATGCCGGATGAAGTCAAAGTGTATCCAGGTCATGAGTATCTCGGGAACAATTTGAGATTTACTCTGGATAGAGAGCCATCTAACGATAGTGCCAGAGAATTGCTCGACGTTTATCAGACAATGAAGACAGATGAAGAATTTATCGTTACAACAATTGCGAAAGAAAAAGAAATTAACACTTTTTTTCGACTTGATAACAGTGAAGTCATTGCCAATATTAGCGGTGATACTTCCAGTGAAAAACAAGTGTTCTTAAGATTAAGAGAACTAAGAAATAAATGGTAAAGGAGAAAACTATGCCAGCAGCAATCGGAAAAGCAGCTCCAGCGTTTACATTACTCAATCAAGAGGGAGAGAAAGTATCTCTCAAGGATTTCAAAGGAGAAAAAAACGTTGTCCTTTATTTCTATCCTAAGGCCATGACTCCTGGATGTACTGTTCAGGCCTGTGGACTTCGTGACGCTAAAAAGAAATATACTTCAAGTAAGACTGTCGTTTTAGGAGTGAGTCCTGATGCTCCTGAGAGGCTTAAAAAATTCGAAGAAAGAGATAAACTGAATTTCACTCTTCTTTCAGACCCAGATCACAAGATCGCAGAGAAGTATGGAGTATGGGGTCTCAAAAAATTCATGGGCCGTGAATTCATGGGGATTCTCAGACAGACGTTCATCATTGGGACGGATGGGAAAATCAAGCACATTATGGAAAAGGTCAATACCAAGACCCACCATGAAGATGCCCTGAAATGGATCAAAGATAACCTCTAATTCCTTAAAAACCTGAAAGAAATACAGGGGAAGGCTCCCTAGCCTTGAGTTGGGGAGCTGCGTCATCTATAATCCCCACCATGAAACGTCTCAAATATTTTCAGATACTTATGCTCTTCGTGTTGGTTGCCTGTAATCCAGAGAACCCAAGGCGAGGTGCCGCCAAAACTCCTCGTGGAGTTCAGGGCCTTGGAGGCAATGCCTACGAGAGAATGGTATTTGAGATCGATAACTCTGGTCCTTCTGATCTGAGATCTCCTGTTGATCAGGAAGAAATCGAATATCGAATTGCTTATGTTAAAGAAAGGACAGCAACCTTTAACATCGATAATGACGGCACACTTTGCAAATACACTTATAAAAAAGCATTGATCAAAGAAGTCGTATCAAAAGTGAATACTGAATTTGAAATTGTTAAAACGACGACTCCAACAGAAACGACTTATGTTGGAATTCCCATCGCGAATGTTAAACAGAAATGTGAAGCGGCTAAAGAGCAAAAGCTTAAAGGCTCACCACTGACACGAAAACTTGATTTGACCGAGGCGTGGAAGAACTACAAAAATTATCTGAAAAACGAAGTACGAAATGTCATTGAGGCCTGTGAGAAAAGAGCGATCATCATGGGTGGAAAATGTATGTCAATGAATGCCGATGTGACTCGAGATCAAGAAGTTCTTTTTGATCCGATTGTTGTTTATAAATTCGGAGCTAAAATCGAAGCTCTGCGTGCTGATTACACAATTGAGAGAACCTTTACTTTGAATTACCCGTATTTCAGTTTTTTTGGTCTGATTCATTTGCGCGGCATGACTCCGCTTGAAGGCCAAGATCTCTCAAAAGCTATTGATTCTCTTGAAGTTTTGACCTGGAAGCGCTGAGCCTTCAATAAAAACCTAAAGATACAATTCTTGTCGCCAAGATCACCCTTTGCTACAAATAATCATCATATTTGTAGGAGGAAGAGGTGGATTTCAAATCGTTAACCTTTGTTCAGTTTTTTTGCTTATCTCTATTACTGAGTTGTTCATCAATTAAAAGTGCGACATCAGGCGAAGTCGAGTTGATGGTTTATAACGTTGAGAATCTTTTCGATACTGTTCACACCATTGAAGATGGAGTGGATAAAGATGATTGGACCTTTTTGGCAAAAGATGCTCCTGGAAAAAGTGATGCTTGTAAGAAAATAGGATACAAACGATATCGTGATGCTTGTTTTAATACAGACTGGAACGAAAAAAATCTGAATATGAAGCTTGATCAAATCAAGGAGGTTTTAACTAAAGGGCGAAAGCTTCCTGATATTCTCGCTCTTGTTGAAATTGAAGGTCCTGTCGTTGTTGGTCAGTTGGCAAAAAAATTGGGATATAAAGAGTTTCACACCAGTCAAAGTCCCGATACAAGAGGAATAGACTTGGCAATCTTATTTAATCCTTCAAAAGAAATTGTCTTTGTAAAAAAACGTGAACATGAAGTTAAAGAAGTTAAAAAGGCTACTCGGAATATATTTGAAGTAGAAATGAAGATTGGAGGAAATCCAGTTCATATCTTTGTGAATCACTGGCCAAGTCAAGGGAATCCATCTGAAGATAGAGTCGCTGCTGCGAAAGTTCTTGATCAAAGGGTTCGTGAAATTAAAAAGCAAAACCCTGATCATGCAGTGATCTCACTTGGTGACTTCAATACAATTCCTACAGATTTTCCTCACCCATTTCATTCTGTCATTATGAGGGACGGCATGCTTAGAGATGTACATCAAATGTATAAAAAAGATCGTTCAATTGATTGGAAACTTAAAGATGCTATGCCCCCGGGAACATATTTCTATTACAAGGAAATGGCATGGAATATTTTGGATAGAATTTTTGTTGATGAAAGTTTAATTGATGGAAAGGGGATGGACATAGTTTTATCCAGTTACCAAATTTACGCTCCTCAGTTCATCACTACGACTTATGAATATAAAGGTAAAAAAGCCGGTTATTTTAAAGGATCAACAGTTCGGAGAATTCCAAAGTCCTACGATCATTTGAGCAAGACCAAAAAAGATGCAGGCTACTCAGATCACTTTCCTGTTTTGATTAAATTGAAATATTAAAAAAGCCGCCCATTGGGCGGCTTCTTTATTCTTCATCTTCAGTGGTATCTTTTTTTTCCTGTTCTGCTTCTTTTCGATCTTCTTCATCCCATCCGGAATCTATGAATTGGCCACTTTCTTCATTGGCCGCAGGAGTTGGGGGAGGTGGTACTTCCTCATCATCTTCAGACTCGTCATAATCTTTTCGCTCTTCAAGATCTTTTTTGTCTTCTTGATCCCAACCAGAGTCAACAAAACCAGGTTCATCTTTTGGACCCTGGCCGGTTGAGCTATCGTCTTCACTCATGACAGGGTTGATAAACAAAGAGACCAAGAGGCCCAAAAGCAAAATTTTTTTCATGACATACTCACAGAAAGGGATTCCCTTCTATTATATGTCAAAACTAACTATTTGGAATAATTAAGAATCTGTAGGCAAGGAAGGGGAAGACTTCCCCTTCCCGTGCCCGGATCACCAACCTTCGTCGTCTGAAGAGCTAGTGTCAGTACTTTCCTCAGAAGGAATATCCTCTGAAGTAGGAATAGTTGTGGTTGATTCTTCTTCCACTGATACCGGTGTTGCCACTGGTTCTGGTGTTGAAGAAGAGTCTTCAATTTTCACTGAACTTCCTGATGTTGAACTATCAGCAAAAGAGTTCAGCGAGAGTAATGTCATAAGTAGAATAAGTGTTAATTTCATATTCAGCTCCTTTCTAAGTGAGATCCGGGCATGGATCATGATTTAGCTTTTTCTTTTTTCTTTTTAGTTAACTTGGCAGACTTTGCTACAGCTGGATCTTTCTGGCAGTACTTCTTGACTGTGTCTGGATTGATTTTCACAGCTTTCTTGACGCAAAGATGAGTTCTCTTGGCCCCTTCAATGTTTTCACATGTCACAGGCTTTCTATTTTTACTTTTGCAGCTAAACCCTTTCGCACTTGCAGCTGACGACATCAAAGTCAGGGCGATAAGAGTAGCGATTGCCGTTTTCATTTAGGTACTCCTTGTTCACGGACATATCGAATTATCGAGCCAAATCTCATTTGGGAAAAATCGATTTTTATGCTAATTTATATTAGGTAAAACCTAAGCAAAATGGGTCAAAGTATTGAAATATGGAACGTCTTAATTATCACCATCTTTACCTTTTTTACGTGATTGCGATGGAAGGATCCATAAAAAGGGCGAGTGAAAAAGTACATTTAACGCAAGCAACTTTAAGTGATCAGCTCAAATCATTAGAAGGGTATTTCGACGCAAAACTCTTTGATCGAGTTGGCCGCCAATTAATTTTGAATCCCTCTGGAAAAATTGCACTTGAGTACGCTCAAAATATCTTTGGTCTTGGTAATGAACTCAAGCTTGCTTTGAAAGGAGAGATGGAAGGTCCAAAAAATGTTTTTACGATTGGATTGACTCATTACATGTCAAACTTCTTGGACTACACAAGATTTCTCCCTCTCTTTAAAGACAAGAGTATGGCGATTTGTTTTCAAGAAGGGGAAAGGTCACATCTCCTTGCAGACCTAGAATTGGGTGACATTGATCTTCTTGTATCAACTAATAAAGATGGAATAAGTTCCAATATGACAGCAAGAAAAATTGGTTCAAACAAAACATATGCCGTCGTCCATGAAAATTTGATTGGTAATAAGAAATTTAAATTTCCACAAATTTTGAATGAACTGCCATTTTTTCAATACTCAAAAGATTCAGATTTGTTTTTTGATGTAGAAGTTTATTTGAGAACCAACGGTATTTCTCCAACAATTATTGGTGAGGGAGATGATGTCGATCTCTTCAAGCTGGTCACTGACAATGCAGTGGGCTTCACTATTGTTCCAGATGTCACTATGGCAAAATTTAAAGAAAATAAGAGTTTGGTGATTCTTGGAGAGGTCAAAGACCTAGAGTCAAGTGTATGGGCCATTATGCGCAAAGATGGGCCAGAAGACCTTAAATCATTCATGGACAAAATTGCTCGTACAAAAAAATAAAATTCGTCTGGGTTTTTTTATTGATTGATGGGGTAAAAGCCTTCAAGCTTTGGTTAGCGGATTTTTAGTTTGGAGAATTTCATGCGCACTGAGTTGGAAATAAGAAAACCTGGTGATTTTGAGCCAGAGAATCATTTTTACCCTAAAGCTTTGAATTCTCAAATTCATCCTTTGATTTCTTTTTTCTTCAATCTTAGTCACAAGCAATTGATTAGCCGCTACGTTCACTTGAATCCTACGGTGGATGAAAAATCCTTGAAAGATTTACTCGAGTATAAGTCCAAGCATTTTTTCTGGGGAGGAGCCGACCTTTTTTACGTTACGACAGAAAAAGGAAATAGAAAGATGGTTGTTCTTGAGACAAACTCTTGTCCCTCTGGCCAAAAAAGCATGCCGGCACTTACAGACTCAGATGAATTCAGAGGATATAAGTCGTTGGTTGAAAATTCTTTCATACCAGCAATGAAAGGAAGAAGACTTCCTGAGGGAAAACTCGCTGTTATTTTTGATAAGAACTATCTTGAAGCTTCTGGTTACGCTTCAACTATTGCTGAGCTCACTGGAGAGGAAGTATATCTCATTCCTTATTACACAAACTTTCAAGATTATGCTTATTTTGAAGATGGGATTTTATTTGTCAAAGATCCTGCAAAAGGTGCTGTACCGATCAGAGCTGCTTTAAGGTATGTGACCCAAAAACCATGGAATAGAATTCCTGTTCAAACCAAAACCTTGATCTATAATTCGACATTGGTTTGTCTCTCCGGTGGACGAAACAAACTTGTTGCTTCAAAAGCCTACGATCTATTTAACAGTGAAATTCATGAGAGCGGACTCAAGATTATTACGCCCGAAACGATTCGTGATGTTTCCAAACTGGAAATTCCTCTATGGGTGAAAAAATTTGGCGGTTATGCCGTTATAAAAAATCCATATTCCAACGCAGGACAAGGTGTTTACACAGTGACCAGTCAAAAGGAATTGGATGACTTCATGTCCCGCGATTATCCTTATGACCAATTTATTGTTCAAAGTTTGATTGGGCATTACAACTGGACTTCAAATTCAGCTACCGGACATTTTTATCATATTGGAACTGTTCCTAATAAGAAGGGACATAGTTATGTCGCCGATCTTCGTATGATGGTTGTTTCGACTCCCCAAGGGTTTAAACCTGTTGCACTTTATGCAAGGAAGGCCGCAAGTCCTCTCGAAGATCATTTGGAAAAAGGTGAAGATTCGTGGAGTATTCTTGGAACTAATCTCTCTGTGAAAAAAGGTGAGAATGACTGGGACTCTGATACTTCCAGACTGATGCTATTAGATCGAAAAGATTTCAACACACTTGGGTTGGGGGTTGATGATTTAATCGAAGCCTTTATTCAGGCAACTCTTTCGATTATTGCTATCGACAAGATGTGTGTTGGACTAATCAATCAAAAAGGTAAGTTTCGAAAGAAACTTTTCAGTTCCCTCGATAACGACGATTCATTGATGTCCGAAATTATGATTTGATTTTAGAAATTATTACCAAGTCCGATTTTTCGTGGAGCTCTTTGGTAAATTTCCATTGCCTGTGGAAGCATGGCCCTGAGTTTTTCAGCTCTTTTTGAACTATTGGGGTGAGTGGAGAGAAA
>SBGE01000141.1 GCA_006226755.1 Deltaproteobacteria bacterium
TAATCTGATTCAAGTTGGGGAAGAGACCTATAGGATAAAGGACTGGGCACGGGAATTCGTGACAGCATTGTCAAAAAATCCAAAAGTAAAAGTCAGTTTTTTTTCAGGTGGTGGTGAGCCTCGAAATCTAGAGTTACTTTCAAAGATAAAGCTTATGGACGGAAGTCAAAGGTCATTTTTGGATATTTCAGATAAAGTTCTTTCTTACCATCATTTGACAGAGGTCCCCGAAAACTTGCGTACGGGTGAGAGATTTAGTGACCGCTTTAAAAAAGATCTTAGTAAGCTTGGGTTCAAAGAAGGAAAGACCATCATGGTCGATGACAATTACCGTTTTGCAGTTAATGAAGTTCAAGAAAAGCACTTCTTATGGCTTGGGCCAACTTATAATCATTATGAAATTTTTAAAGAAGTCCCAACGGGTTCCTTAACCGAGGAAGAGGCGAGATTTGTCCCCAAAAGCATGGACCAATGGTTATTGGGGAGAAATAAATTGGCGGTGATTTGGGACGTTATGGATGAGTCGATTGATGATCATTTTGAAACAGGACGTCCGTTACATGAATTGGTTCAGGCAAAAGCAAAGCAGTTGGATTTGTCTTCAGGTGAGGTAAATGAGCAGCTTTTTGAGAGTATTGATCGGGGTGTGAACAAGCTTAGACGATACGGTTTTCAAAAAGGAAGAGTCACTAGGGGTGACTCTTGCCTTCTTCTTATTGATAGTTTTCTTTAGACTTCATTAATGGCCATTTTAACTTCTCTGCTGGCCTCTCGTGGGTTTTTGAAAGCTGGTTTTCTTTGATCTTTTTTGGAGTTCATAAATTCCCTCCAATCACCAAAGGCCATACAACCTGAAGCGTAGGCCTCTTCATACTCAAGTGCTCTATCAAGCTCTGGAAGTATCGCCTGGAGTTGACTAGATTTAGTTTGAATTCTTGCCATTGGCGATTGGTTGGCAATTGCATCGATGTATTTTTGAGCCGGAGATTCACCTTCAGCATATGTTTCCAAAATATAACCAGATTCCAATAGAGAAGCATTTGTTGGTGCGAAAGGAGAAAGAAGCCATGCCTTAGCACGTGATTTTCCAATCAGTGTAGACAGGAATCCAACACCACCAGACATTGGTACCAGACCTTCACTCAGTTTGGAGAATTCGATTCTTGCTCCATTCCTGCAAAATCTCAGGTCGGCACACAGACCAAATTCGGCCCCTAGACCTCTGGCCATGTTTCCATAGTCAATAACTATTGTTTGAGGCAGAAAAAACATACCATACACAAGTCTTTGAAATCTTCTGTAGATATCAAAGAGTTTTTGCTCACCCTTCTGTTCCCAGTCGGTAAGATTTAGTCCATTTCCAAAGCATTCATTGTTGGATTTGAAGAGAACGGAGTTAATTTCAACTTTTGTTGTAAGCCACTTTACCAGGTTTTCAATTTCCAAAATCATCGCTAAAGACATGTACGGTCTGTCCTCTTCGAACATCAAAGTAACTGTAAGTGATCGATTTTCTGGATTTAAAGAGAGGTCGAGACTCTTGTACTGCTCAAAAGGATTCATATCACCTTCCTTGGTTTAATCCCTTGTTTTGTCGCTCATCCTTGGCGACATAAAATATTTTTTCAATCATTCTTTGATGTGTCAAAAATGTTTTTTCAGGTGTCAGAAAGTGTAATTATATGAGAGCGTAAACCGTTCAAACTTGTCGACTATACCGTCTGAGTCTTGAATCAAGCTAAGTACCGTCTGAGTACTGCCTTCAAAGGTTTCGTAGTTAAATCGGACCTTATGGCCATCGGAAGGTTTCCATTCCAGGCCATATATTTGCAACTTACTATCTCTTAAAAGATCATAATCGAATGAATAGTTGAGACCAAAAGTTGGTGAATATTCGAAATCAATTCTACCTAAATGAGCATGTTTGTGAGTTCTACTGTCAGTAGATGTGTGGATATATGAAGCTGCATACTGTTTCTTTTGCAATTTTTCTCGGCTGAACTCATAAATTATTTTGATCTGATCTAGAAAGAGAAATTTTGACCATTCTGAAATGGTGTAAGTCATACCCAGAACGTAATTTATAAACTCATCATCTTGTCCTCCTTCAGATTTTTGGGAGAGGACTTCCGCATAATGTCCGACTTTTCCAAAGGTTGTAGAATAGCCAAATGTCGAAATAAAAACTTTTGGGTATTCCTCCGTATATTTGGAATTTAAAAGGTCACTAAGATCGAAATATTCTTTATAAGTTGCGTATTGGCTTGGTCCATAAAGAAAACCAAGAAACCAGTCCCAGCCAAGGGCCGTTCCTTTGAATTGCAATACATTTTGGAAGTATTTTAGTTCAGGATCCGGGTAATTTGGGTCGGCCTTGGCCGCATCTGGAATCGCATCTGAACTGACCCTGTTTTGAAGTCGAGGGGCCTTGGTCGGAAGAAAAAATGGTACTAGAGCGTAACGTAAAGTGACTGATCCAAAATAGATATCTGGGTTAATCATGTAGTTCCCAAGATCCTTATGGTTGAGAGGATCATACAGGTCTTTTGGTGTCACTCGGTCAGCAGGGGAATGAATATTGGCCACACCCATTTTAAAAACTTTTTTACCAACAGATAAATCTACATTTTCCCAAGAATTCAAAAAGTAGAGTTCGTTGAGCTCGATAATACCTCGTCCTTCTTTTCTATTATTGAAAATTTGAAGGATATCTCGATATATTTCGTTCTGGTTTCCATACTCAAACCAGCCGCCGGCATAAACATAGGCTTTGCCTTTTTTTCTATTGAGAGACCAGTCAAGGCGAACATCTCCAGTATATTGACGAGGTTTGATGGGAGAGTTTGCAGACCCTTCTGGTAGATCTTGATTATAGTAAACACCTCTCATGAAAAACTCTATATCTATTGGTTTTTCATTGGTGATGACTTTGTCTTTTTGCTTTTTCTCTCGGGACAGTTTTCGGGCCTCTTGCTGCTCTTCTAAGAGTTTTTGATACTCTTCTTGCATATTGGGCTGTTCGGACTCTTCTTCCTCATCGTCTTCATCATCCTCTTCATCATCTTCGTCCTCATCATCTTCATCCTCATCATCTTCATCACTGTCTTCGTCATCTTTTTCTGAGTCAGGAGTACTTATAATGGTCATTGGTATTGTAGAGACGGTTCCTGTTTTAACTGAAACTTCCTTTTTATCTTTGGTGAAAGTCAGGACATAGTTCTCACCATAATAACCGGTTTTATATGAGCGAATGTTGGCAATAATACCTGGAGGTCGACTTTTTGTATGAGATCTTTTTGTTCTGACATACATCGAGCCTTTGATCAAGCTGACTTGTTGAAGACCTTTTTGTGTAATACCTCTGAGCAGCACCTGAGAATCTGGAGCTATAACTAAAACTCCGTTGGTTTTGAATTCTAAATAGACCAAACTTCCAGGTTCAGTGGCGATAATTGTCCCTGGTCTTAATAGATAATCTTCTTTTAAAAGTTTAGGCTTTTTTTTACTACCAAAAAAAGCATAAGAGCGGCCCAAGGTTCGGGCCACTTTTATATCAGAATTAGCAATTTCAATTTTTTGAGAGGGGATAGCTTCCTCGGCATATAGATTATGACCGAAAAGGAGAACTAAAAGACAAGTGAGGGGATAAATGAAATTCAATAATCCCCTTTATCTTGTATGCATGCCTTTGGTGATGAACCTTTCTGTAAAAGTTACATCATCAATTGGTTTGTTAACAGTTCTGTCTTTAGTTGACATAGTTGTTTCGTGAAATCCGTGTCTGGTCATTACTGACTGCTGAGGACGCCAGAGTCCTTTTCCAAATTTCTTCCATTTGCTATTGACCAAAGTTTTCAAAAGTTGGCCTTTCTTGTCGTAGTAATCAATTTTCTCAGTGATGTATCTTTTCTGACGAACTTCAAGAATTCGCTTGCTGTAACCTGTTTCATCAACTCTATCTTTATCTTTGGGGATTGCCTCAATTACCCAGCAAGTTTTCTTTCCACATTTTTCTTCTTTCAAACATTTGTAGTTATAGTTCGCGAGATTTTCACCCTCGAGGTCAGAGTAAGTGAAATCTGTCCCCATAAAGTATTTACGTTTTCCACTGCTTGCAATACGTTGCATTTTTCTAAGGGCCGGAAGGTAGAGCCACTGGTCATCACTTCGTCCTTTGTTTTTCCAGTTCAGAAGCGCAGTTCCTTTGATATCGTTTGGTTCAAGAAAAGTAGTCAGTGTCTTTTCTTTGCCTTCACCTTTACTCATAGAATGTCTTCTGAGTTGTCTGTTTTCTTTAACTTTCGTTTTAAGGTCCTCAAGTGTTACATCTTGAACAAGTAGTTCAAAATCAACTTCTTGAAGGCTTTCTTGTTTTTCCATGATTTCTTGACCGGTTTTTTTACATTGAGCATTTGCGGAAAAAGAAAAAATAGTGAGAAGAGTGACTATCGCTAAGGATTTCATTGGAACGACCTTCTTTCGATTCGATTGTTAGTATAATACCTTGATATTATACTGCCGAACTGATCAAAATAAAGGGGTTACGCTGCTTGTTTGTTCTTTTGTGAATTTAATCCGAGTGACTCAGTCAGGTAGCTGACTTTCTCATCAAAAGAAGAGAGGTGTTGCACAGAGTTTGCCAATTTTATAAAGGCCTCTTGAGGGGCCTCATTGGATTGATTTCTTTGCATGTTGACATGGTGTTTGGCAAATTTTGTCCAGAATTTTTCAGTAAAAGTAGTCTTGGAGATATCATCTTTATGACAAGTTGAGATTACCCATGTCGTATCTGTACCAATAATGTCAACAATTTCGTCTTGCATGTCTTTAGAATATTCTTCAACTTTATCAAGAATAACAATTGAGTTAGTTAAATTTTTCAAATCAACGGTATTAGAATTCGCATTAAAATGAACGACTTTGCGGTCATGATAGTTAGACCCTTGAACCAATTCCTCAACAATAATCTCAAGTGCTTCTGCTGAGCTGTGATTGATCATGATATTTTCATTATTACTTCTAAGTTTTTGAATCAAATGAAGTGTAGTTTGGTCATTATTTAATTCAAGTAGATTTAAAAAATTTGATTTGAGTCCTGGATTAAATAATTTTATTTTCGAAGCAGAGTTTACTGGATTAAACATTTGGAAATGAGAACTGAAACAGACTGTCAGCGTTCTAATCATCGATTCATCATCAAGATCAAAACGTGTATCATTTTCTTTTTCTTCAAATTCTATTACACCAATAACTTTGTGGAAGCGATTACTTATCGGACCGGCCAATATAGAAGTCGTTTCATTTTCTAAAAGGGGAGAGTTGTAAACATTGACGATTTCGCCATTGTTAAAAACCTTACCAGGAATACCTTTTCTAAAATCTTGCTTCAACTTTGACTCTTCAGGATTTGTTGAATATTGACAGCTGAGAGTATTGTCAGAAACATCGTAAAGCCAAATTCTAGCTGATTCACAGCCAATGAGATCTCTGCATGTGTGTAGATAGTCTGTTATTTTTAAATCATCATGACCATCGGAAATAGTGTTAAATGAGTCTATCAAGAGGCATATCGTTTCCGACATGTCTTCAAAATCAAGATTCTTCATTCTTGTGGCACTTGCAAGCAAGTAAGAGTGAAGTCTTTTCTTTGAAAATTGGGAAATAAAGTCTTTTACCCATTGCTTGTAATTTTCGTTGTCTTCAATTGCCACTGTGTATTGATATTTGTGCTTGGAGTGATCTTTTGATCTCTTAGAGAGAATTATGTGACCTTGTAGTTGGATCTTTTCTTTTCCAAAGATTCTCGCACTTCTTGAAAGTTCCAGTTCAACCAATTCATATGGAATTTTTTCAGATGTTGAAAAAGTCAAAAAATCATAATTCAACTCATCTACAAAGATTGTAATATTGACGAGCTCACCAGAGTTGGCGTGCATTTTTCCCGTTATACGATCCTCTGATGTCAGAGGAATTCTGAACGATTTGAAAAGTTTGTATTTAAGTTGATTCTTATCCATATTACAACCTACTGAAATTTATCGGTATTTTTAGCCAAGATATTAGGAAAAGGTCATCTCTTGCCTATAGTGGAGAGGATGTGTCGGGAAATAAAGTACTTTGGAAACAAATCCGAATAGTTAAAGAATCAAAACCAAGGAAAGTAGTGGGTAACTATTTTACGACAAAACAATTAAGGGCCTTTCGAATTCCAGTTTCATCAGAAGACGGAATTGAACTCTCTTTACATAGTGGAGATCAGCAGATTGTTGAGGCACAAAATATTGTTGTTAGGGACATCAGTTTGTCAGGTGTAGGTTTTGTTTCACCAAAAGGTTTTGAACTTGGACAGAAGATAGAAATCAAATTGGGATTTGCTGATTATCTTAATCTAATTGATGGAATTGTGGTCAGGTCTCAACATACTCCAAATGGTTATATCACAGGAGTCGTTTTTGAGTTTGATGAAGGAGAGTCGTTTGATTCATTCTTTCAAAAATTTATCAAAAGATTTTCAGCTAAAAGATTAAAAAGCCAACTTTTTAATTTATTACAAGAACAGAATTATTCTACTACACATGCCTCTGAACTTTTGATTTTGAATGAAATTCAATCGGAACTCATTGCTTATGGCAATAGTCCTGTTTATTTCGAGACTCTGGTTTTGCAACTTCAACAAAAACTGGAAGTTGAGACATTGGATCTTTTCATCAGAGACATAGAGACTGGACGTTATAAACATTTCAAAGGCAATGGTGAAGAATCTGTTACATACGAAGTAAGAGAAAGCGTACTTGAAAAGGCTTTGGAAACGAGATCGACTGTTAACGCCTTAATTATTAATGATGTATTGTTAGCCAGTGACACATTTATATCAAACTTCAAAAACAAATTTATTCTCTGTGAACCTGTGACTGATATGGGAGGCAGAGTTGTTGGTTTTTCGCTGGCATCAAGATCTAACCATAAATATAAGTATACTGAAGCTGAAGTTTCTTTAATGAAGCTTTTTGCTCACGAAGCTGGTCGTTATATTGGTCTTCTGAAAAATAATGTGAATTTAGAGCCGGTTAAATTTTTGAATCCCAAGAAGCCAAGAGAGTTTGCCATGATCGGAAGCTCATCACCTGTATTGAGTCTTAGAAAATTCATTTCTCAGACGAAGGCTGACTTAGAGCCTGTTTTTATAAAAGGTGCAGTTGGATCAGGCCGAAATCTTTTTGCCAAAATTGTTCATAGTGAAGGGAGAATGGGACATACAGATTTTCTTGAACTAGATGGAACGGTTAAAAAACATATTGAGATTCTGGATTACTTGATTTCGAGCCATCGACTGCCACTAGATTATAAAAGCACTGGTTCAATCTATATAGCAAACTTCAATGCTGTTGATAAAACAAGACAGATAAAATTTTTGGAATTTTCAAGAGAAAACAAGGGGCTATTTAGAGTCATCGTATCGACAGAAGACAATAAAAATCTCGATGGAGACGTCATCAGGTATTTTAAAAATAATAAGATAAAAATCCCTACTTTGAACGAGCGCCGTGAAGATATTCCAATCTTGGTCAATTTCTTGATTAAGAAAGAATGTAAGAAGCGTGGTTATCTTTCGAAGACAATTTCCAGGTCAGTACTGGATAAACTAAAGAATCATGACTGGAAAGGGAATATTCGAGAACTAAAGACTGTCGTTTCTAGATTGGTCTCATGGTACTCTTCGAGTCATTTTATTGATACTTTTCCACCAGAGTCCTATCAGGTATTTGAAGAGCATAGCAATTCTGAATTTGATTCATCTCTATCGATTGAACAGGTTCGGAAATTGGCCCATAAATTTTCTTCTGATGAAATGGTGACCTTGGTTCAATGGGGTATTGTTGTAACTGAGATGCAAAAGCACGATAGCAATCTAAAGAAGACAGCGCTTGCCCTTGGTAAGCCTCTTGAAGATGTGGTTTCAATATTCGAAGCTGGTGAGGGACTCGTCGGTACTAATCTTAAAAAGAAAGCAGCCTAATTTAAGTCCAATCTTATTTAGTGACTCCAAGTCTTTTCGCTCTTCTGATAAGAAGGTATCTATTCGATAGAATTTGCCAGATTGAAACTTCTTTTTTGGTTACGACTTCTTTTTCTTCATATACATACTCATAATCTGATCCAGATCCGACACCATTGGTGTTTTCTGCAAGCTGTTCACCTTCTTCTAGTTTCTTTTCTTTGAGCATGTTCAAATTCATTTTTGGAGGCATAATCATCAATTGAGCAAGTCCGTTGAGATTAGCAATCTTAGGAGCAGTATTGTTTTTGTTCATCGCCTTCTTGAGAATTCCATTTTTATCATTGAGTTTTTGAGCAGAAACACCAGTATAGCCTGCAGTAAATCTTCCAAGGTTCTTCTGAATATCAGCTTTTGATACTCTGGCATTGATAAACTTGACAAGCGCCTTGTCCGAAAGATCAATTTGTTGTTTGCCAGCATCTTTCAGCTGTTTATTGGCCTTTTGCATGAGTTGCCATGCAATTCTCTTGGCCTTCGCTGAACGATCACTCATAGCATTGAAGTCAAGGTGGCTTACTGTAATTTTACCTGTAGAAATTCCTGAAGCGTCTTTCAACATACCTGAAGTATCAAGATCGCTATGCAGTTGTCTTTGATCAGCAGGAATCTCAGGAAGCTTGAACTGCTTACAGCTATTGTTTTTCTGACAGTTACATGCACTATCGACTTTTCCGTTACTGGCCAGACATGTTCTTACACCACCAGCTGGATCAGACGAAGATGATATTTTATTCGACGATGATCCACCTGAGTTACTGGATCCAGATCCTGATGATGAGCCTGATCCACCATTAGAAATAGAAGATCCAGATCCATTACCTGAACCACTTCCCATGGCTATTGACGGTGAACCAGATGAGCCTTGAATTGCATCACCTTTTTCTTTGTTAGCAACTTTTTCTTTGAGTTGGTCTGCTTTTGCAAT
>SBGE01000085.1 GCA_006226755.1 Deltaproteobacteria bacterium
GGTGAAGGTCGTGTAAAAAGATGGAGACGAGAGGTCTTTAAGAATCCAGATCCTCTTCTGACAATTGAAAATATTCCATTTAAAGAGACTAGAAATTACGTGAAGTATATCTATCGTAATTTATATCTTTATAGAATCATCAGCGATAATACTCAAGAATTCAGTAATATCGCTGACACTTTTGTGGTCAAAACAAATTAAACATTGAATCTGAAGTGAACGATATCACCATCTTTCACTTCATATTCCTTACCTTCAATTCTAAATTTCCCAGCTTCTTTAACTTTTGATTCTGAGCCAAATTGAATGAGATCATCATAATGATAGACTTCTGCTTTAATGAATCCCTTTTCAAAATCAGAGTGAATTACACCTGCCGCCTGAGGCGCTTTATCTCCAGCATGAAAAGTCCAAGCGCGAACTTCTTTTTCACCAGCAGTAAAATATGTTCTTAGGCCAAGCATATTGTAAGCCTTATGAGTGAGCTGATCCAAGCCACTTTGTTCAATTCCTGCAGCTTCAAGAAATTCACTTTTTTCTTCTTCTGTCTCAAGTCCTGCGATTTCTGATTCAAGTTTTCCGCAAATCATCATCACTTCTGCCCCTTCTGCGGCGGCATACTCTTTAACCTTTTCTACATATTCATTTCCATCTGGAACGGCATCTTCATCGACATTACATAGGTACAAAGTTTTCTTAAGAGTAATAAGATTCAATTCTTTTACCACTGCGATATCTTCTGCCGTGAGATCAACAGATCTTGCAGCATGTCCCTCTTCCAAGGCGGCAGCTAGTTTTTCTAATACCGGTACCAACTCTTTGGCCCTACCACTTACCGCCTTATCCTGACTTTTCAATGCTCTCGGTAGTGATTCTTGTTTTTTCTTCACTGATTCCAGATCAGCCAGCGCTAATTCCAAATTAATAGTCTCAATATCTTCGATAGGATCTACTCGACCATTTACATGGATGACATCTGGATCATCGAAACATCTTACAACTTGTATGATGGCATTCACTTGACGAATATGACCTAAGAACTGATTTCCAAGTCCTTCACCCTTTGAAGCACCTTTAACCAACCCTGCAATATCTACAAACTCTACAATAGTAGGAATTGTCTTTTGCGGCTTCACAAATTCTGTAATTTTATCAAGTCTTTGATCTGCCACGTTTACGATTCCAACATTTGGTTCAATCGTACAAAATGGATAGTTAGCCGCTTCGGCCGGGGCTGAAGTCAGAGCTTGAAAAATCGTAGACTTTCCTACATTGGGTAGCCCCACAATTCCACAGTTCAATGCCATTTTTTACTCCTTATACCAATACTGATTTTTTACTGTATTTACCTGATGTTTTTTGAAAGCCATTTTCGCAATAATCTTCAATCGCCTCGGCTCCAAGTTTTAAATAATCCTCTAGTGATATTTTTTCTTCTGAGCTGAATTCAGACAGAACAAAATCGCTCACACTTCCTCTTTGTGGTCTTCCTATCCCCATTCGTAATCTTCGAAAAGCCTGACTTCCCATATGCTGAGCAATGGATTTAAGACCATTGTGACCAGCAAGTCCACCACCTGTTTTGAAAGTCAATGTTCCATAAGGCAGATCCAGCTCATCATGCACAACTAAAACTTTTTCGATTGGAATTTTAAAAAACTGACAAAGCGGTGCAACGCTTTCACCAGAGAGGTTCATGTATGTTTCTGGTATCAAAAAATAAACTCTTCCAAGACCAAAATCCTTTGAGGCCCACTGACCTTTAAATTTTGATTTCCAGGCAAGAGTGCCTTCAAATGACATTTTTTTAAACATCATTTGCGCGATATTATGACGAGTTTCCTCGTATTCGCGTCCGGGATTTCCTAAGGCTACTATCAATCTGTCCATGGAGGTTCTATTTATACGAAAAGTGAACTCACAGAATCATTATTGAATGTTCTGTGAATGGCCTTTGCAAGAATCTCTGCTGTTGAAAGAACTTTGATCTTATCCAAATTCTGAGCGGCATCAGAAAGTGGAATTGTATCTGTAACGATTACTTGATCTAGTTCTTCAGCACCGGCAATTCTCTCAATGGCAGGATTGGAAAAAATAGGATGGGTAGCACAAGCATATACTTTTGAGGCGCCATTATCCCTGAGGGCCTTACAGGCCTCAATCAATGTACCTGCAGTATCGATCATATCATCAATGATGATGCACTCTTTGCCTTCCACATTACCGACAATATTCATGGCCTTGGCAACGTTCTTACCAGTCCGCCTTTTGTCGATCATGGCGATATCTGTCTTAAGTTTTTTGGCGTAGTAACGTACACGTTCAACACCACCAGCATCTGGAGAAACAAAAATGCTATTTTCTCTAAAAATTTCTTCTTTGATATATTTCAAAATAACTGGAGAAGCATAAATATTATCAAATGGAATATTAAAGAATCCCTGAATCTGACCAGCATGGAGATCCATTGTGATCACTCTGGTTGCACCAGCAACTGTAATCAGGTCAGCAACCAATTTTGCTGTAATTGGAGTTCTTGGTGAAACTTTTCTGTCTTGTCTAGCATAACCATAATGTGGAATTACAGCGGTGATTGAAGTTGCCGAAGCTCTCTTCAATGCATCTATAGTAATCAATAATTCCATCATGTTATCATTAGAAGGTGTACAAGTAGACTGGATGACAAAAACGTCAGCACCCCTGACATTCTTTTCAATTTCACAAAAGATTTCACCATTAGCAAACCGCACCAATTGTGGATCTACTAAAGCAACATCTAAAAAACTGGAGATATTTTGGGCAAGTTTGGGGTTAGAAGATCCAGAAACTAATACAATTCTCTTCATCCCTTACCTCGCCTCTCTTACCGGTGTAAGTGGCAGGGGTGGAAGGACTCGAACCTTCGAATGGCAGAATCAAAATCTGCTGACTTAGCCACTTGTCGACACCCCTGTACTGATTTCCGCCAATATACCCATAGGTCTCTAAAATTGCAATAGTGAAGCTTAAGGGACCTTCATCATTTCACAGTTTAGTTCCCCAAATCTGCGACCACTATCTCTAGCGAAGAGTTCAAAAATCTTAAAACTGGTATTACTTCCATACAATTTAAACTGTTTGACGTCCCTGTTTCCCTCAAGGCCGACCCAGACCACCCCGAGACGCACACCGTCAAAAAAGACGAACCAATTATCAAAACCTTTATTCGAGGTTCCCGTCTTTCCAAAAAATCTTTGTTTACCAATCACACTTCCCACCGCTAGACGCACCGTCGTCTGTTTGGGATCCGAAAGCAGATAAAGGACACTTGGGTCCTCTTCTTCAAGTCCTTTTTTACACTCTCTTTCAATAAATTTTCTGTAAGTTTGATGAAGCTCGGCCAAAGTCAGCTCCACAGCACCCAAGAGTTGTGCCGGGTATTCAGATAGTGGTTTTTGCATTCTTGGAATAATGGGATCAAGTTCTTTTTCCAATTTTTCAAACCCAATTTTCTGGGCCAGGCGAATAACTGGTCGGTTGTAAGATTTTGCCAAGGCGTCAGCTAAAGACACCTCTGCCGGCAAGTCATCATGGGCCTCTCTTGGAGACCAATTTCCTGATATCAATTTCAATTCTACAGGTGCAGTTGACACAGCATCTGTTAATTTCATCTCATGATCAAGAAAGTATGAATAAAGGAGAGGCTTTAATGTTGAACCAACCTGATGTCTCTCTTCCCATATTGCAGTCGCTCGGCTTCTTTCGAATTTGGAATAATAAGTAAAATAATTCTCATCACCAATTTTAGGAGAACCAATAAAGGCTTTGATGGCCATGTCCTGATCAGGTGCTCTAGTTTTTATGAAATTCATTATTTCTGCAGCTTTTTGATTGAAAACAAACTTCTCATAAGGATTAAGATAGGTTTCATTATTTTCAAACGTTTTCCACATATTGAGGTGCCAATTTCCCTCAACTCTTCCCTTTAGTTTTGCTTGCCAACTTTCCCATTGCTCTTTCTTCCATTTAAGATCAGCTGAAACTGGATAAAGGTTCAACTCCCCCAGTTTATTGTAAACGACATTCGTCCTCTGAATCAGCCTGTCGAGATGTTTTAATGGACGATAATAGTTTGGCCCCTTCAGTAGACCAATGAGAATAGAAGCTTCGTATGGATCAATTTCTTGGGGTCTTTTTTCAAAATAAAAAAGAGTAGCCGCATAGATTCCCTTAATTCTTACAGAACCTAGAGCGCCCCAAAAAACTTCGTTGAAATATGCTTCGAGTATATTTTCTTTGGGATATTTCGACTCAATATAAATCGCAACAATCATCTCTTTCAATTTTCGAGATAATTTCTTTTCATTCGAATAAAATAAATTTTTAACCAACTGCTGAGTCAGTGTGGATCCACCCTGAACAACTTTCATTTCAATGATATCAATAATTGCAGCTCTTAAAATCGACTTGATATCGACACCAAAGTGATCCAAAAAACGATAGTCTTCAATTCCCATAAGTCCCTTCCAAAATTGAGAAGGGATCTGATCAAAATTAATCCTATGTTGATAGCAATAGATCTGATCACAATCATTTACCAAGGGAGCATCCAACTCTAAGTCTTCGTTCAAACTATAGAGCATTCCCGCTCTTCCAACTTTGTGAAAGGTTTCTTTCTCAAGAGCATCTTTTATGACACGAGCTGGTTCTTTCTCCCCCCCATAAAATTGAAGGTAGAACTCAAGCTCATCCATTTTGATGAGACTGCCTTTTTCCAAGAAGATATTTGTCTTTGAAATTTTCCTATCGGTCCCAATTGTCGAGACTCTTTCTAGTCTATCGAGCGGGGCATCAGCAATGACGAGGAGTACAATAATCATCAATCCGGCCAGCGCAAGGCCAGAAAACGCAAAAATAAAGAATAAAGTTTTCTTAACGCTAGGTCTCATGGACTTATCCCTTAATTTAGCGGCGCGACGCTTTGACTTAAAATGACCATTTTCATATATTATTCTAGTCTAATTCTTGAGATTCTAACATCTTGTATGCAGGAGATCCCGTGGGAAAATATTTTAAAGCGTTCATCGCTCTCGTTCTCGTTACACCAATGACAGCTTGGTCACTTCCAATTGATTGGCATGGCGCTTTCGGTGTGGATTCAACACTTATTGATAACTATCGTCGTTTGGAATCTGTAGTAGATAATTCATCTCCAACCACAGGATCACAAGAAGTTGAGTTAGCCGCTGGTAAACATGCAAATGCTTCTTGGCAATCTTATGTCTTCAGACTGAATCCAGTATTAATTGTAAATGATGCCGCTTCACTAAAAGGTGAAATTTCTTCTGGTTACGGTAGAGGTGGATATCTTGGTGACGATAATAAGAAATCAAACGTTTCCAATCCCGGAGCATCACTTTATTACTATAACCAAAGCACAGGAACTAATGATCTTGTTTTGAATAAGTTCTATATGGAGCTTTATTCTGACACGGCCACATATCAGATTGGACGCCACTCTTATCATTGGGGACTTGGAGCTCTTTATAACTCAGGTGATAAACTCTGGGATCGTCACTCTTTCACCAGAGATGGAATCACCATGAATATCAAGCTTGGTAGCTTTCATATCAGACCTTATTGGGGAAAAATTTCTCAAGGGAGCGGAACAACTGCATCTTTCACAAGAGCAACAAATAGCAAAGAGTATGGTTTCTCACTTCTCTATGACAATCCTGAAAGAGACATGAGCTTTGGCCTCCTTTATGGGAAGAAGCTTGCTAATGCATTTAATAATGATGACACCGGCCCTGGTGCTACGGCCAACACTCTAGGACAAACAGATGTCAAAATTACTGACATCTATTTTTCAAAAACATTTGGTATTTTCGATTTCGGTATTGAAGTTCCTCTTATGGGTGGAGAAATTGGAAATGTTTACACAGGAACTTCACAGGTGAAATATAAGGCCAAGGCATTCCTTCTTGAGTCCAACTTGAAAGTGACAGACTCATGGAAGTTTGGTTTGGACGCTGGTCAAGTGAGTGGAGACGCGGGAACACAATCAAGCTTTGATGCCATGTACTTGAATCCGAACTATCAAATTGCCAACCTTCTTTTCCGTTATAATCTAAGAGCAGTTTCTAGAGCTGATGGAAATCGTGGGAACATTTATGACTCATACATCACAAATGCCACCTACTTCAAAGCAAGAGCTGAATACGTTGGAGAGAAATGGTCATGGAATGCTGCTGTCATTAAAGCTGTTGCCAATGAGACTGCTGATCTTGGTCAAACATTTTATGTACATGAAACCAACACTTATGTTTCAACCGGTGCCAACACAACTCAAAGCGACGACATGGGCATCGAAATTGATCTAGGATTCAATTACAAATGGAATGATGAAATCAATATTGGTGGAAACTTTGGTTATCTTATGGCCGGAGATTACTACTCGTTCACAAACAGTACTGGTGTTATCAACAGTGCAGACAACTCAATGGTCTTGCAAATCAACACCGGTATTACTTTCTAATCCGTTATTTTAAATTCAGTAAAAAAGAAGGCCACCCTTTGAGGTGGCCTTTCTTGTGCACGAAGATCGTGTAAAAAAGATTTTTTGCTTAGAATGGCATGTTGTAACCAGGCATCATTCCCATACCGCTATTCATGCCAAGTCCAGCATTACCAAATGGGTTGAAATTAGCCCCACCCATAGTGTTGCCAACGCCCATGTTGTAATAGTTCATTGGATCCATATTGAAACTTCCAAAAGGATCTTGATAAATTCCAAATGGATCATCAAATGTTGAAGTACCATCAGTCGATGCCAACGATCTTTGATAAGTCTGATAGATTCCCATGTAATGATTATACTGGGTTGAAGCCTGACCAATTTGTCTGTTGTAATAAGCTCTTTGTGCCATCGCACGTTTTTGATCGTTTTGAGCTTTTTGCTGGCACTTTTGAATCTTATATTGAGTATAGAACCAGCCTACACAGCTCTTATAATCCGATTGAATCTTTTCCATAGAGCCTTTGAATCTTTCATCGCGAGCTCTAGAAAGTGCAGTATGTCTATTTTGAGCTGCCCTTACAGCAGAGGCGTCCCCTGATCTTACAGCTGCTTCAGTTTCCCACACATCAGATATTTTCTTATCATAATGAGTAACGGCATCGTTGATTATTTTTTCCGCTGAAGCAAATGTAACTTTGACCTTTTGCTTTTTGGTTGGGTGAGTAATTTTACTTCCCATATTTCCGTAGACTAAAGACTTCAGTCTAAAGCCTTCAATTACTCTGGCATCAGCAGTCAGACCATAGTAACGACCAAGTTTCATCATGTCGTTGTAACCAAGAGTCTTTGTTTTGTCAGAGAAGTGCGCAATTTTCTTCTTAAGAGTTTTGATTCTTTCTTTGATTTTTGCTTCTTGACCCTCATCACTTGTATTTTCAAGCTCAGTCATAAGCTGATCCATTCTCTTAAGATATGGCTCAAGAACTTTTAAGTTAAGATTTCTCATCTCATTTGCATAGGCTTCCATAATATCTGATGCTTCATCTTCATCAACATCTGGAACACCATTTTCAAAAGTGACCTTCTTCTTAAGCTTTTCCATTTTCTTATAAATTTCTTGAGCTTCTTCATCCAAAGTTTCAACTAGTGCAGTTTCAAGAGTCTCTCTAAGCACATCATAGTTTCCAAGAACACTTCTATCCAAGCTAGCTAGTGCAGCCATGATATTCTTGAAGCTGTCTTTACACTTATCAACGTTTCTTGCAGCACGACTATCTGGTGAAAGATAAGCGATTGATTGGTTTTCCTGATTGAAATGCTCTGCCCAGTAGCAGCTACCATAGTTTGGAGCATTGTCAGCAGGATGAACTGCACCCATACTTCCAGTATCTTTAGAATTTGGTGACTGGTAGAAAGCATTAACATCTTTCTTTGGATCGAGCTTTGGATTTAAATCACCAAGATTAAGAACTCTATATCCGGCCTGTACTGTTCTTACTTTTGGTCCATCTCTATCAAATTCAAATACATTTGGTGAAACTTCTTTAATAACACCTTCGTCTTTCAAACACTGTACGTATTTTTGGAAAGGCTGTTCAGCAGATGTATTTCCACCTGGATCATTTACCGCTTCGTAATTTGCGTTATAGGCCCTAACGGTTACATTATTGCTGCCCTTATGTTCAACTTTGAACTGAAGATCAAGACAGTTTGAAATAAATCCTGGCACTGAAATTTTTAGCTGTGATTGTTTCGAATTAATTGAAACTCTAAAGTCATCAGGATCTGTTGTAAAAATTGATTTCAAGTAAGACAGTTTTATATACTTGTTTGCCTGACAAACTGTCCCGTTATCTACAACTCTACCACCATCACTTGCATCAGATGTAGTTCTTGCACTTGTTGGGTCATTTCGGTGTACTGTTCCGCCTCTGAACTGAAACGATTGAGAGTAAGCTTCACCGCTCAGAAAAAGTGTCAGCACCAAAACTGAAAACAATTTATTTCTCTTCATAACTAAATCCTTATCAATCATCCAATTGATGACTATCTAGGTACTCGTATCTCTTCTGACTTTTCGGAGATTTTGTAAAAACCTTGAGAAGAAGAATAGTTAACTAATGCCCGCCTCGTGATTACGGCAACTTAGTGTACATGATAAGGATCTACATCAAATTTTATTGAGACTGAGTAATGTAGTTTGGTATTGGTTTGAAGTGTTGAAATTAGATTATGTAGCTGATTCACGTCTGGTGATTTGATCATTATAGACCAGGTATATTTGTTCACTTTCTTTTCCACGACAGCTGGTCTTGGCCCCAAAATTTCAACTTGGTTAAAATTTTTATCAATTAGCGATCTGATGGCATTAGCATAACGATTTGATTCCTCTCGAATCTTGTCTTGAAATTTTGATGTCAAATAAATCATCATCATTTTTTCGAAGGGAG
>SBGE01000194.1 GCA_006226755.1 Deltaproteobacteria bacterium
GGTTAAGGATGATCAAGACGAAAGTTGGAATGGACCAGCTCTCAAATAACATAGAGTGGCAAAAGCAGATCGAAGGCGATGTGGCCTATCTCTGTCATTCCGCCTCTATGGATTCAGAGTTTAATTTTGGTCCAGATAGACTAGTAGAACTCTTTGGAAAAAGACTGGTTAAGTTTTTTGGTCCACAACACGGTTTTGTCAGTGATGTTCAAGACAACATGATCGAAACCAAAGATTTTGTTCATACCTACTACCAGCGACCGATCATCTCACTTTATTCTGACGATAGAAAACCTAGTGATGATCAACTTTCAGGTATTGATACTTTTATCATTGATCTCCAAGACGTTGGAGCACGGGTTTATACCTATATCCATACAATGGCCCTAGTCATGCAATCCTGTGCTGAAAAAAACATCAAAGTTGTGGTTCTCGACAGGCCTAATCCCATTGGCGGAGTGGAGGTAGAGGGAAATCTTCTCAATCCCGGTTATGAGTCATTTGTTGGACTCTACCCAATTCCAATGCGGCATGGAATGACCATGGGTGAAATGGCCCTCTACTGCAATAAATTTCAAAACATAGGTTGTGATCTCACAGTCATTCCAATGGAAGGTTGGAGAAGAAACATGTTGTGGGATGAAACTGGACTTTGTTGGGTAAACCCCTCTCCTAATCTACCTACTTCTATAGGTACGTTGGTCTTTCCAGGGACTGTACTTCTAGAAGGAACAAACTTAAGTGAAGGTAGAGGCACAACTAGAAGTTTAGAACTTATTGGCCATCCAAAAGTAGAGGCATGGAGCTTCTATGAAAAAATTAAAAATGACCTGGTAAAATCTGGTTTGGAAGGATTCAAACTAAGACCGATGCAATTTTTTCCAATGTTTCAAAAGCATGCAGGTAAGGCCTGTGGTGGTTTTCAAATCCACCCAACCGATGCTGATAAATTCAGACCATGGCGTCTTGGACAACTGTTGATTCACCTTTTCATCAAAGAACTAGGTTCAGATTTTGAATGGAAAAATGATGGCTATGAGTATCAATTTGATCGACCGGCCATAGATTTCATCAATGGAACTGATCAAATCAGAAAGTGGTGTGAAGAAAGTGGTGATATGAAACTGCTTAAAGTCCTTGAAGAAGAGGGAATGTCAGACTTTTTAGCTATGCGAAAAGAAGTCCTTCTCTATTGAGCGCTTAGTCATTTAAACCTCATCTTTTTTCTCGGCTTTCCCTTTACATATAAAGATGGCTTGCTAGAGTGTTTATGTTTAAAAAATCTTAAATTCTAGTAGTTTATCCATATCTAAGGGAGAAATGTATGTTCAAAAATTCCACTGGTAAACTCCTTGCCTACCTAGCGCTTCCATTTTTGTTGGCCACAGGTTGTGTCAAAGAGAAAAAGACCGAAACACAAACAACAACCACAACTAAAGCTGCTGCAGCTCCACCTTCAGATGAAATCGTCATCGGAGCTGTTTTTCCAATGACAGGTGCAATTGCGACTTACGGACAAGAGTCTGTAAACGGAATAAAAATGGCACTAGATAAAATCAATGCTGAAGGAAAGCTAACAAAGAAAATCAGATTGATTGTTGAAGATAACAAAGGCGAGCCGGTTGACTCTTCAAATGCTGTTCGAAAGTTGATCAACATTGATAACGTTCACGCGATTATCGGTTCTGTTGCTTCATCTAATACTTTGGCAGGAGCACCAATTGCTCAAGAAAACCAAGTACCAATGATGACACCAGCATCAACCAATGAAAAAGTGACTGAGACAGGTGATTTCATTTCTAGAACTTGTTTCACAGATAATTTCCAAGGTGTTGTGATGGCAAAATTTGCCAAAGAAACTCTAGGAAAATCAAAGGCCATCATTATCGTAGACAACTCTTCTGATTATTCTAAAGGTTTAGCGAAAGTCTTCTCTGAAGAATTCAAGAATATGGGTGGAGAGCTTCTAGGTAATATTAATGAGTATACTTATACTCAAAAAGACACAGACTTCAGATCACTTCTTCAAAAAGTTAAAAGAACGAATCCAGATGTCATCTTTTTACCAGGTTACTACACTGAAGTTGGCTTGATGCTTAAACAAGCAAGACAGCTTGGAATCAATGTTCCTTTCCTAGGTGGAGACGGATGGGATTCTCCAAAACTTCAAGAGCTTGCTGGACCAGAGGCGATTAAAGGAAATTATATTTCTTCTCACTTCTCAGCTGATGACAAAGATCCACAAGTTCAAAAATTCGTCCAAGAATATGAAACTAACTTCAAGCAAAAACCAGGTGCTATGGCCGCTCTTGGCTATGATGGAATGTTGGTAATGGCCGATGCTCTTTCTCGTGCAGGAGAACTCTCCAGAGAAAATATCAAGAAGGCCATCACTGCTACTGCTAACTTCACTGGTATCACTGGTAACATCACCATTGATGCCAACAGAAACGCAAAGAAGAGTGCTGTCGTACTCGAAACCACTCCGACTGGAATGGTTTTCAAACAAAAAGTTAATCCTTAATTCTATTGGGCCTCGAAAGAGGCCCTTTCGAAGGACACATCACAATGAGTGAAAACGTCACGTATTTTTTCTACGATCTTTTTCAATATCTGGTAAATGGCCTGGCCCAAGGATCAATCTATGCTTTGATCGCTTTGGGTTACACCATGGTTTACGGAATCATCAAACTCATCAATTTTGCTCACGGTGAGTTTTACATGATTGGTGCCTTTATAGGATTCTATTGTTTGGTTTCAGGTATGCCACTTTGGATGGCCTTTCCTGCTGCCATGATAGGTGCTGGATTAGTTGCCGTCTTGGTTGAAAAAATTGTTTACCGACCCATTCGACATGCAGGAAGAATTCCAGCATTGATTACTGCACTTGGAACTTCACTTTTATTTCAATACTTGGGGCAAGGTGTGATAGGAGCTGATCCTAAGGCCTTTCCTTCTGCCATCGCTGAAAAAACATACATGCTAGGTGAAGTCATTATCACCAGAACACAAATAATCATCATGGTTGTTACTTTTGCCCTTATGGTTATTCTTTACTGGCTGGTCAATCATACAAAGACTGGCAAGGCCATGCGTGCCACAAGCTTCAATATGAATGCAGCTGAACTCATGGGCATCAATACAAATAAAATTATCTCTTTCACCTTCTTCATCGGTGCTGCTCTGGCAGGAGCTGCTGGTGTCTTGGTTGGAATGTATTACAATACTGCTGAACCAATGATGGGATTGATTCCCGGACTGAAGGCCTTCATTGCAGCGGTACTCGGAGGAATTGGAATCATTCCTGGTGCCGTCATCGGTGGACTGGTGCTCGGAGTAGCAGAAAACTTGGTTGTGGGTTTTTGGATTTCAACATATCGAGATGCGATCGCCTTTGCCATTTTGATTTTGATTCTTCTCATCAAGCCAGCTGGTATTCTTGGCAAAAACAGAAAGGAGAAAGTCTAATGGATTATCTCGCGCACCTGACTTTAAATACAGGTATATTCATCATCCTTGCTGTCAGTTTAAATCTGATTAACGGCATCTGTGGTCAGTTTTCCCTTGGCCACGCTGGTTTCTGGGCCGTTGGAGCCTATACTGGAGCTGCCTATGGTGTCTTTCTTGCTCCTGAAGCACTCCCCGATTTCATTAACCTATTTATCAGTTGTGGCATTGGCTTTGTCGTCGCTGCCCTTAGTGGTCTTTTGATTGGTGTCCCTTGTTTGAGACTACGTGGTGATTATCTTGCCATTGCAACGCTTGGATTTGGTGAAATCATCAGAATTCTTATTATGAATATGGATGTGGTAGGTGGTCCTCGTGGATTTACCAATATTCCCAACTGGTCAAATTTATTTTGGGTTTATTTTTGGGTCGTGATCACAATCGTATTTTGTGCCAACCTACTCAGAGGTACCCATGGCCGCGCCATCATTTCAATCAGAGAGGATGAAATCGCTGCTGATTCCATGGGAATTTATACTTTTAAATATAAAACATTGGCCTTCGTCATTGGTGCTGGTTTTGCTGGTCTTGCGGGCTCACTATTTGCACATGCTCAGCAATTCCTACATCCGAATGGATTTACTTTCATGTGGTCGGTCATCATTCTTTTGATGATCATTCTAGGTGGTTTGGGATCCATTACAGGTGCCATTGTTGGTGCAGTCATCCTGACTATTTTACCGGAAATGTTACGCTTCATGGGTGAAACTGTTTCACAATGGAGAATGGTGATTTATTCAATTCTTTTGATCTGCCTAATGCTTTGGCGTCCATCAGGTATATTTGGAAAACATGAATTCAATATTTTAAAGTTTTTCAAAAAGGACGAGGAGGCTACATCATGACAACTCCTATTCTTGAAACCCAAGCTCTCACAATGAGATTTGGCGGTCTAGTGGCCGTTAACAACTTTAGTATGCAGATGGGTGACACAGATTTAGTTGGTGTTATCGGCCCTAACGGAGCTGGTAAAACAACAATCTTCAATATGATCACTGGGATCTATGAACCGACAGAAGGTGATGTCAGACTATCAGGGAAGTCTCTTGTTGGTGAACAAGTTGCTCTCATCACTCAAAAAGGAATTGCTCGAACTTTTCAGAACATCAGATTATTCAAGGATCTTACTGTTCTCGACAATATTCGACTCGCGGGTCACTCGAGAATGAAATACGGATTGATAGCAAATATTCTACGCACTAAAAAGTTTCATGAAGAAGAATCAAGACTCAAAGAAGAGGCCATCAAACTTTTGAAAATCTTCAAACTTGAAAACAAAATGGATCATCTGGCAAAAAATCTTCCTTATGGAGAGCAAAGAAAACTTGAAATTGCCAGGGCCTTGGCCACCAAGCCAAAGGTTCTTCTTTTGGACGAACCCGCAGCCGGTATGAATCCCAATGAAACGGCCGATCTGACAAAACTCATTAAATGGGTTCGAGATGAGTTCCAAATTGCAATTCTTCTCATTGAACACGATATGAGACTCGTCATGGAAGTCTGTGAAAGAATTTACGTTGTCGATCATGGAGAACTGATCGCCCACGGAAACCCTTCAGAAATTCAAAACAATCCAAAAGTTATTGAGGCCTATCTCGGTGCCCAAAGCGAAGAAGGTGAACAATGAGCTCTCCTTTACTTGAAATAAAAGATATGCACGTGCACTACGGTGCGATTCATGCCATTCAGGGAATTAACATCAAGGTTAATCAAGGTGAAATTGTTACGATCCTTGGCTCCAACGGTGCTGGTAAAACGACAACCCTTCATTCCATATCGGGACTTATTCCTATATCTAGCGGTGAAATTCTCTTTGATGGAAAACCCATCCACACTTTCCCTGCTCATAAAATTGTAGCAGAAGGTGTGGCCCAGTCCCCTGAAGGACGAATGGTGTTTCCTGATCTCACTGTTCAAGAAAACCTTGAAATGGGTGCCTATCTCCGAGAAGACAATCACAAGATCAAAGAAGATCTTGAATATATGTTCAAGCTTTTCCCAAGACTATTGGAAAGAAAGAAGCAGCTGGCAGGAACTCTCTCAGGTGGTGAACAACAAATGCTTGCCATCGCGAGGGCCTACATGGCCAATCCAAGACTTCTTCTTTTAGATGAACCAAGCCTTGGAATTGCTCCAATATTGGTTCAAGCGATTTTTGATGCCATTGTAGAAATCAACAAGCATGGAACTACAATTCTCCTTGTTGAACAAAATGCTTATGCCGCTCTTAAAATCGCTCATCGTGCTTACGTTATAGCAACTGGTGAAATGTTTATGGAAGGACCGGCAAACGAACTAATCAAAAACGAAGAAATACAAAAAGCTTATCTAGGACATTAAGAGGAATATATGGACGAAAAAGATCTTCAAAAAGCAATTGATCTACTCAAAACTGTTGTAAATGATTCCAATGTCAAGAACCAAAAGTTTATTGACCTAACATTGGTACAGGCCCCAGAGAGACCGAAATATCAAAAAGCTCTTCTTGTTACGAGAACCATGGTTGAGCATGGTAAAATTACTGAAGAAGAATTAAAAATCAGACTTGGACTATAAATGACTGATAAAGAAGCCCCTAGGGCACCAAAAATTGTTTTAACAGGTGGTCCAGGTGGTGGAAAAACTACTGCAGCAGATCTTTTTCGAAGAGAGCTTGGAGAAAAAGTTGTCGTTGTTCCAGAGGCTGCGACAATGCTCTTTTCAGGTGGATTTCCGAGAACTCGTGAACACGATGCCGTTCGCTATGTTCAACAAGCTATTTATCACGTACAGACCAATATCGAATCCGTTCAAACAGCACTCTATCCTGAACGTGTTCTCTTATGTGATCGTGGAACTGTAGACGGGGGCGCTTACTGGAAAAATGGTGAATCCGATTTCTTTGAATTTCTAGGAACATCTCTTGAGGCTGAGTTGGCAAGATATGATGCTGTCATCTTTTTTGAAACCGCTGCTGTTGGAAACATGAGTATTGAAGGGGGAAACCCTACTCGTAATGAATCGATCGAAGAGGCCATCAATCTTGATAAAAAACTAAAATCCCTCTGGGAAAAACACCCCAATTTCACCCATGTTAGACATAACACTTCATTCACTAAAAAAATCATGTCTGGTCTATGGGCCATTGAAGAAGTCTTAAAAGGGCTTTGATCGAGGTATAAGTTGAGTAAAATTCTTCTTGTTGAAAATAATGACAAGTTGGAAACCATCTACACCATGAATCTGGTACTTTATCTAGGGGCTGACTACATTACTGTTCAAAGTTTTGAGGAAGCAGTGGATTTGATCGCTAAAGAGCCCTTAATCAAATTGATTATAACGAAAGACGTTTTACCTGAACAAAATATCGCACTTAATTTAAAGAATTATCTCGATCAAGTTGGGAAACAGGAACTCCCAATGATTATTCTAGGTGATCAACATAAAATAGAAAATCTAAGAGACAATCATTACGTCGTAGAATCTCCCACCAATATCAAGGCCATTCTCAAGACTTCTGCTGAGAAACTTGGGATTACTGCAGCAGATATGGCCGAAGTGGAAATGCCGACTTTCTACCCTATTGAAATAGATCACTTTCTCGTTATGGAGAAAACTGTTTGTGATGTTTACTTCGAAAGAGCTAATACTAAGGGGACAGGTGTTCGCTATATTAAAAGAATTATGAAGGATTATAAATATCCCCATGACATAATCAGAGAATTCAAGGAAGGAGGAATGACACATTTGTATATTCTCTCCGACTACCGTCTAGAATTCATCAATGCCATGACAAATGATTTCATCAATGTGATGAAATCTAAAGAGGCAAGCACTATTCAAAAAATGGCCGCGACAGGAAGAGTTCAACAAATCTTCAATGAAAAATTCAATGCAGACGGTTTCACAGAAGAAGCTGAGAAAATTGCGAAAGAAGCAATTCAATCTATTACAGCTCTTGTTTCTTCATCTAAAAACCTCAAAGAGCTTTTGGATAATTTACTCGCCAATCAAAATTCGCATATGTACATCCATTGTCAGTCAATTGCCTATGTCGCCGACAAGGTCATAGATAATATGGAATGGGGTTCTAAAGAACAAAAAGAAAAGCTTAACTTCATCATTTTCATGCATGATTCACTATTGGAAAATGATGTTGAAGCAGCAATTAAAAGTGAAGATGAACTAAATGGTTCTGCTCTGGATGATGCAGCTAAAGAACGAGTGAGAAGTCATGCCTCAAAAATTGCTGGAAAATTCCAAGAATTGAGTCATCTCCCCTTTGGCGCTGATACAATCATCATGCAACACCATGGAGCCAGAAATGGAATCGGATTCAATCCAGAACCTCCAAACAATCTTTCTCCTTTAGCGATCGTCTTTTTTGTTTGTGAACAATTTATCAATATGATTTTAGAGTCAGATATGACAAAAACTGACCCTCAAGAACTCTTGGAAAAAATCCATTTTAGACATAAGAAGAAAGATAAATTTACGAAGGTTGTTGAATGTTTAGCAAAAGTGAATTGGGGCTATTGAGCTAATCGTCACTCAAAACGCGATACTCCGCTTCGAGAACGTCATTCTTCTGCCCATTTGATTGAGCTTTCTGAGGTCTTTGAGTCTGATAATCTGCTCCCGAGTACTCTGAAGCACGGGATTTGATCTCTTCAACCATTCGATATCCACG
Organism: Deltaproteobacteria bacterium; assembly: GCA_006226755.1. GTDB lineage: Bacteria > Bdellovibrionota > Bacteriovoracia > Bacteriovoracales > Bacteriovoracaceae > M0603. The sequence continues at coordinate 8,177 of SBGE01000194.1, forward strand.
CCATACGCTTCTTACAAAAAGGAAGAGAAAATAGAGAAAAAGGGCCTTGAAGATAATTGCCATCATTTATATGATCCTTTCGTGGAGTTAACCACACGACCGGTGAAAGACCAATCTTTTTTGAGGATGTGCTGCCTCAAACTTCGACTTACTCGGAACAAAATGGTATATATTCGTGTTTCGTCAACCCTACACAACCAAATTTCAAGAAGATAAAGGAATGACTATGGGCGACAATAAACCAAATGCCATCCATTGGGCAGACATTACGGCCGAGAGAATCATTAGAGAAAAGGGTGATAAGGACAAGTTCACCGTGGCCTCAGGGATCACTCCATCTGGTGTTGTTCACTTTGGTAACTTCAGAGAAGTTATTACGGTTGATTTTGTGGCAAAAGCGCTTAGAGATAGAGGCAAGGAAGTAAGATTTATCTTTTCTTGGGATGATTACGATACATTTAGAAAAGTTCCTTTGAATATGCCAAACAGAGAAGAGCTTGAAAAATTCATGTATCAACCTATCGTCGATACACCTGATCCATTTGGAGAGCACGAATCCTACGCCGCTCATCATGAGAAAAATTTTGAACAACAACTCGACAAAGTTGGAGTAACGGTAGAACCGATCTATCAGGCTTCTAAATATAGAGCTGGAACTTATAAAGACGGGATCAAAACAGCTTTGGAAAAAAGAAATGACATTGCTGCAATT
>SBGE01000088.1 GCA_006226755.1 Deltaproteobacteria bacterium
GTAATTTCTCTGCTCTCTATTAAAGTTTCTAAATGGACTGATTCTTCCTCCGGTTACATTTGGAATAGGAAGGTACTTTCCGGCCTGATCATAGAATTTCTTTCCATACATGACGGTGACATCAGATTCAGGTTTTACAAAAACATGCATCATATTGTCCCAATAAGGGGCCGAAGCTCCTTCCGAACGACAATTCTGCGATCTGGCTGAAATATCCAGAAGTAGATGAGCATTTTTCAACATCCAGCTATATCGACTCTTTGCCGGCATGTGCTTGAAGGCCACTAGTGGATTAGAGTTTTTAAAATTGAATTTAACTTTATCTCCACCGCTCCAATCGACATTCCAGAACATATCTTTCAATTCTTTAAGTGTGTCGTTATTCACTTCGTAAACGAAATGATTCTTATCAACAATGGTTGAATGAAGTTTTCTAAGTCTGTAGTAAAATTTTTCTGCTTTTGGTTTTTCAAAAGCATGAATAGTAGGACTTACAACAATTGGTTTTGGAGCAGGTGTACTTGAACGAACGAGTTCGTAAAACTCACCTGGAGACTCTTCAAAATAAAATCTCGCAAGGAACAAATGCTCGTAAAGGAATCGAGATGTCCACTGAGCTTTTTCAGTTGGATGATTAAAAAATGATTCCCACTTCTTGATAAGTTCGGGATTCTTAGGAGTCGTCAGCATCAGAAGAACTTCACCTGATGGGACTTCGGCCTTATTTCCATTTTGTGCCCAACCATAAAGAGTTGAAAACTCCATAGGTCCAAGTGGATGCATTTTATATGGCATCCCAGGGACGAGATTATAACTCTTTTTACCCTGACCACATTGTTGATTAGTAGTTCCAATAAGATCAATCTTGTTCATTTGTTCCTGGTCTTCGTGACGATTCACTAAGGCCGCAGTCAAAATGGAATTTCTTCCCAAGTTATCCATCCCACGAGGAGGCATCGCTCTTCCTCTGGCATTTCTTCTGACAGGTTCAGTTAAAATGGAATAAAAGCCTTTCTTTCTCCATGCCTGCTCACCTACAGCATCATGAAAAAGCTGAGTCCGTTGAACATCCATAATTGCAGTTCCATGGATTTGCTGAGTATGTCCACCTCGGATCAATCCTTCTGGAGAAGTCAGCTTGAGTCGACATTCAGCCTCCCTACATGAGTGGCAAGCTACACAGCGTTTATCGAGAATAGGCTTAATCTGACCATAGAAGGTATCTTTAGCTTCAGAGGTCATCTTGAAATGTTGATTTCTATAATAGGATTCATACCCGAAAGAATTGGAAATAAAGCCAAGCTGCAAAATCACAAACAATAGCTTGATCCATTTGAGGGTGAACATCTTTCTTCCATGTGTCGAATCTGTGGACATGGACAGTCTCCTTATTTCAGGTACTTAAAGTCAATTTTCAAGGTCTATTCCCTTTTAATTACAAGTACCATGCCAAGGCTGAAGACGAGGGATTGAGGTTCTTTTTTTCTAATAAGTCATATGAATAACTATGATTTTTGGGAGCACATTTCAGTTGAAATTCGTTAAGATGGGGCCATGAATCCCGAACTTGAGCAAGCTATCCTGAAGTCTACTGGCTGCAACCAAATTAAAGATATTCAATTGATCCAAAAACTTTGGAGTGGTTATGGAAGTCTTAATCGAATCATCCTTAATGACAAAACAGCTATTCTCAAACTAATCAAATTTCCAGAAAGTGCAACTCATCCCCGTGGCTGGAATAATGACCTTTCCCATCTAAGGAAAGAAAGATCCTACCAAGTTGAAATGAATTGGTACGAGAATCAAAATCAATTGATTGAGGATGCTTACTCTCCCAGACTTATTGCCAAAGGTAGTTCAGAAACGGGTGAAAGGTGGATACTCCTTGAAGATCTTCAAGAAAAAGAATTTTTCCCAAAATTTTCTATAGCTAAAAATGATATAGTCAAATGCCTCAAGTGGTTAGCAAACTTCCATTCGTACTATCTAGGACACGACACAAATGGATTATGGCCGATAGGAACTTATTGGCATCTTGATACTCGACCTGACGAATTAAAGGTATTAGAAGATAGTGAGTTAAAAAAAGCAGCTCCACTGATCGATCAAAAGCTTAATTCGGCAAAATACAAAACTTTTGTTCACGGTGATGCCAAACTAGCGAACTTTCTATTTAATGACACACAAGTTGCTGCCGTAGATTTTCAGTACATCGGCGGCGGAGTTGGTATAAAAGATGTTGCTTATTTTTTGAGCTCCGTTTTCGATGAAAGTGAACTCGAAGACAAAGAAGAGGAATGCCTCACTGTTTATTTTAAAGAGTTGAACAATACTGATGTTGAAAAAGAGTGGCGAGATCTCTATCCATGGGCATGGTGCGATTTTTATCGTTTCCTGCAAGGCTGGGCGCCTGGACATTACAAACTGAACTCATATTCTGAAAAAATGAAAAACAAGGTACTCTCATGGATTTAAATTCTCTTTGCGAAGTAGCAAAAAAAGCGGCATTGGCCGCTGGTGAAATCATTGGTTCTCATCAAGGAAAAAATCACGATGTAAAATCCAAACAAGGTGGAGAGAATCTCGCCTCTCAAGTTGTCACTGAAATCGATCTTAAGGCCGAGCAAGCAATTTTAGAGATCCTTAATCCAACACTTTCCGAACATGATTTGGGTCTTCTTGCAGAAGAAACTGCTTCAGAGTGTACTTCGAGATTTGAGAAGAAGGCCTTCTGGTGTATTGATCCTCTTGATGGAACATTATGTTTCAGTAGGGATGAAGATGGATACAGTACTTCCATAGGACTTGTTGGACAAGATGGCATCCCACTCGTTGCGGCTGTTTACAATCCAAGAAGTCAAACTCTCTATCATGCCATCAAAGACCAAGGTGCCTATAAAAATGGAGAAGTCTTTAATGTTCCTGAATGGAGTGATGAACTCACCCTTCTCTATGATCAAAGTTTTTTAAAACATCCAACTTTTGATGAAGAAATGAACTTCCTTGAAAACGCGGCTAAGAAGTTAGGTTTAAACGGAGTGAAAATGTTTCACTTAGGTGGTGCTGTAATGAATGGTATTACCACTATCGAGATGGCTCCAGCAGTCTATTACAAACTTCCAAAGAAAGCGGATGGTGGTGGAAGTATTTGGGATTTTGCAGCCAGCTCTTTGATCCAACGTGAAGCTGGTGGTTTCAACAGTGATTTTTTTAGAAAACCACTAAATCTTAATAGATTCGATACAACTTTCATGAATCATGACGGAATTATTTACTGCAGTGACCAGAGAGTTTTGGAAGTTATTCCAAAGATTCAAGATTTATAAAAATCGCGTTTTGCTTTTTGAAGTTTTTCATAGCTCTCGATCAGTCGCTGATGCTTATCGAGATTTTTGAAATTGAGATCAGTTTCACTTAATCCATAGAAACGAATCTCCCCTGAAATGGTTTTCTCACAAATCTCCATCAACTCTGACCCATACATTCTGGTAAGAGCAGAACGATATTCTTCCAAATCCAACTCTTCAAGCTCAATATCGAGTAAAACATTCAGGAGTTGGTAATATTTTTTTCGAGGGGCCAAGTTATCATTGAAAGTCAAAAACATCTCTGTAAGTTCTTTGGCCTCTTCGAATCGTCCGAGTGCCAGGAAAACAAGATTTTTAAGTTCACCGATATCGAGCTTCCCCCAAACAGAGGCCTCATCAAAGGCAATGCCAATTAATTCTGAAATCGGCATATAATTATCTAGTTCGCTCGCTTCTAGTCTTTCAACCAGTGCTGAAAGTTGATCATCTTCAAGTCTATGCAGGTTCAAAATGTCGTCTCTGTAATCCAAAGCTCGATTACTATTATCCCAGATCAGGTCATCTACTTCATAGATCTCTGAATAGCCTGGAACGAGAATACGGCAAGCCTTGGAACCAAGTTCTTCATAGTCTGCAATATAAACTTCTTTCTCAATTTTCAGACAAATGGACATCAGATAATCATATTCTTCCTGTGTGGTTCCAGAAAAATTCCAATCAACAAATTCGTAGTCACTCTTAGAGCTGAAAAACTTCCAAGAGATGACACCAACAGAGTCAATAAAATGATCAATGATATTATTATGCTCCATCACAGAAAACTGATTAAAGGTTGGTGGAAGAACGTCATTGAGTCCTTCAAAACTTCTTCCTTGAAGAAGTTCAGTCAAACTTCGCTCAAGTGCAACTTCAAATTTGGGATGAGCACCAAATGAAGCGTAAACCCCACCATTATGCGGATTCATCAAAGTCACGCACATGACAGGATAAAGACCACCTAGAGAAGCATCTTTAACCAAGATTGGAAATCCTCTTTGTTCAAGTTTCTCAATCCCTTCAATTATAGTTGGAAATCTTTCCAGAACTTCCTTTGGGACATCTGGTAGTGCTATTTCTTCTCGAATGATTTTATTTTTCACTCCCCTTTCAAAAATTTCAGAAAGGGCCTGAACTCGTGCTTCAAATTTTGTATTTCCCGCACTCATTCCATTACTCACGAAGAGGTTTCCGATCAAGTTAACAGGTATCATCACTTCAGCTTGATCAGACTGTCTGGTAAATGGGATCGCGCAAATGCCTCGTTCACTATTGCCCGAATTTGAATCAATGAGATTCGAGCCTTTCAAATCTCCACTAGCATTGTAAATATCCAAAAGATAATGATCCATCAAACCCACTGGAATCGAATCATCTTCTTCAAGAGAAAACCATTTTTCATTTGGGTAGTGAACAAAATCATCATTGGCGATTTTTTCACCAAGATAATAATCATTATAGAAATAGTTATTACTGATTCGCTCAAGATACTCACCAAGAGCGGAACAAAGAGCTGCTTCTTTTGTAGCTCCTTTTCCATTAGTAAAGCAAATGGGAGAATCCGCATCCCTGATATGAACAGACCAAACATGGGGAACAAGATTTCTCCAAGAGGCAATTTCAATATTGATTCCAAGGTTAGCGAGAAGTCCCGTCATACGTTGGATTGTTTCTTCAAGAGGAGCGTCTTTACCAATGATCATGGTCTTGCTCTCACCTTTCAAAAATTCTGCAAAGACATCGTTTGACTCCACACCTAGAACCTCTTTGGGCTCAATGATGAAATCTATCTCGTTTTGAATCACACGCTTGACTGTACATCTCTCCATCGAAGCAATGATGCCATTTTTATCTTTTTCAGAAATATCTGCTGGAAGTTCAATCTGAATATGGAATGACTGTTTGTAACGATTGTCTGGATCCACAATATTGTTTTGAGTAACAACAATGTCATCTGTTGGAATGTTTCTGGTATTGCAGTAAAGCTTTACGAAGTAAGCGGCACACATGGCCGATGAGGCCAAGAAATAATCATAGGGACCAGGAGCAGTTCCATCTCCCTTGTAGCGAATAGGCTGATCTGAAACGATGGTGAAATCATCGAAAGAGGCCTCAATCTTTAAATTGTCCAGGTAGCGTACGTTTACTTGCATGTCTGCCATATACCAAGTTCCATTCCATAAGTCGCTGAAATTAAAAACTTTACAAGCTGCACAAGTGAGCGAAATCATTGAAAAGACAAGTACAGAAGGAGGGACATTTTGAAACTTTGGCGTTATATTTTCAAAAAATTCATTAACGGTAGGAATTTATGGGACGTAAATCAGCAAAGATTGCAGCGAAAAAAGGCGCTTCAGACAGGGCCAAAGCACAAATTTACACAAGAGCACTCGCCGATGTTTACAAGGCTTCAAAGAGTGGAAGTCCTGATCCAGAGACTAACTTTCTTTTGAAAGTTGCCATCGACAGATGCAAAAAGTTCAATGTACCAAAAGACAATATTGATCGCGCCATCAAAAAAGGACAAGGTTCAGATGGAGCTGGTTATGAAGACATCACATATGAAGGCTATGGCCCAAATGGCGTGGCCATCTTTATCGAGGCGTCTACAGATAACGTAACAAGAACTGCTGGAAATGTTCGAAGTTATTTTAACAAATGTGGCGGCTCTCTTGGTGTTAATGGCTCACTTGAATTTATTTTTGAGCGAAAAGCAGTTTATGAAATTCCTGCTGAAGGAATTGATGAAGACGACTTCACTCTCCACATGATTGATGCTGGAGCGGAAGATGTGGAACTCGAAGAAGGTTTTTTCGTCGTAAAGGGGCCAATGGAAGTCTTCGGATCAATTCAAGAAAAGCTTCAAGAGATCAACGTGACCCCTGAAGAAGCAGGACTTGTTCGTATTCCACTCAACTATAAAGAAGTTGATGAAGCCACTCGTGCTCAAATTGACAAGCTCATTGGTCTACTCGAAGACGATGAAGACGTCATCACTGTCTACGACAACCTCGCAGAGGATGACGAAGAGTAATATGAAATATATCGCCTTCTACAAACCGTATGGGGTACTCACCCAATTCACCGGAGAAGAAGGCGATCGTACTCTATCTGACTTTAATCTACCCAAGAATGTATACGCAGCAGGAAGACTGGATAAAGACAGTGAAGGGCTTCTTGTTCTTACTGACGATGGGGCGTTCAATCAGAAGCTCACCAATCCAAAATCTAACAAAGAGAAAACCTACCTCGTTCAAGTAGAAAATATTCCCACTGAAGAATCTCTTCAAGAAATGAGAAGAGGTTTAAAAATTCAAGATTACACAACAAAACCATGTAAAGCGCGTTTGATTGACGATCCTGGTTTTGAAGAAAGAGTTCCTCCCATACGTGAGAGAAAGTCCATTCCTACAGCATGGCTTGAAATCATCATTGTCGAAGGAAAAAATCGGCAAGTTCGAAAGATGACAGCAAAAATTGGTCACCCTACTCTTCGTCTCATTCGTGTAGCCATTGGAAAGCTCGAACTTGGAAACCTCAAGCAGGGGGAGTGGCGAGAGGTTTCCAAATCAGACATCCTTAACTAGTGGACCTATAGTCTAAAGCATAAACAGAATGACAAATAGGACTGTCCCGCTTGTAAGAGTTGCGATCGTCATCATTCTTAGTTGCTTAGAAGACCACCCCAACCAAAGTCCTGTGAGAGTTGCCGCTAATACGACAAGACCAAGAACTCCCATCGCTCCTCTAGAAGCACGGGCCCCATGACCCATATGAAATTCCATCAATCGTTTTCTAAGCGAAGGTTCATGCTTTTCGATTTTTGCTGAACCATTTGAAACTTTGATTGTGTAGTATGCTCTATTTGTTGGTCTACTGACTAATGATGTTGCTGAACCTTTGAGATAGCCAAATTTATAATCAGAATCAATTCTGGCTAGTTCAGCTTCAAACAATTTTGAAAGTGCTTCTTTATCGATTCCTTCTTCAACTGCAATTGTTTTAACTTCATTCACCACTTCAGTCTCGTCTCCCAACAACAAATGCATTGAACCAGAGAATGTCATAAGAGATAGAAACACCAGTGCGATTCCAGAAAAATAAAGGTGCAATTTAATTAAAGTCATTCGATTCATTTTTTATCCATTTGCCAAAGTAAATCACTCGTTTGCATATATTTCCACTGCAAACAAATTAGGGTCTTCAAAACAAAGATAATCACCACTTCGTTTTAGAATTTTTATATTTCTTTTTTCTAGTAGAAATTGAATCTCATCCAATTCAGAAAGTGTTCCCCCTTGGAACGCAATATGATTGAGCCCGTTACCTTGCCTATTGTTTCCGACTTTAATGTACTCAGGTTCAACTTGGACAAAAACTAGATAGGTTCCATTTTTATGACGAAAAGAAACTCCTCCACTCCATTCTTGATACTTCTCATATCTAAGATGGAGAAGAAACCATTCCCAGAACTCATTAGACTTCTCCAAGTCATCTACGTAATACTCTATGTGGTGAACTTGTCCAAATTCCATTTTCTGATCATACAAATATATTCATCTATATACAATTTGAATCAAAGATCTGAGCTGAATTTTGATAAATAGAAATAGAGGAGAAACCTATGAAAAAATCCACTCTTCTAATCTTCCTTCTCTCATACTTCATCACCAATAGCTCTTTCGCTGGTAGTATCGATCACAATCAAAAGAAAAATAATATTGGTCTTCTAATAGGATCGTCTGAAGCCGATTTTCCAAATTCAAAGTATGAAATCACCTATGGACTAAGCTATGGACGAACCTACCTAGAAGGCGACTTGGAGATTGGTCTCAATGTTTTCAGTTCAAAAGTTACAACTGTGGCCCTCGGAAAGAAATGGTTTTACCGAGATACACCAGTTCTAATAAAGGCAAATTATCGTGTGTATGATAATTTTCGAGCAGGGTTACAAGTCGGACCTACTGATAGAAATCTTATCTACGAAGGAAAGGATGCTGACAGTTATGGATCGACATCCTTTTCCTATGGTCCCACCATCAGCTATATCCACGAATTGGCCGACAATTTCTCGCTAGGAGTGGAAGCCTATATGCTGAAAGTAGGCAAGGCCACTCAAAAGGTCAAAGAGGAAGGAAACGATGTCACCATTAATTTTGGAGAAGTTACATATACAGGCGGTCTTTTTAGCTTCCGTTATCACTTCTAAATAGTTAAAGGTCCATTTTCAGGTCTCAAAGAATAAAGAGTGTTATAGACCTCTTTTCGAATCGAAGTAACTTCATATGCACTTCCAATTGTCTGTGCAAGTTCACTTTGAGCAAATCTTCCTAAGTCTTCCTTTGATTCAAAAAAGTAAATTCCACAAAACTCACCTGTTTCAGGATCTTCACCATAAACTTTTTGAATAAGACCAGGGACATCTAAAAACTTTGGTTTTCTTTCCAAAAGTCTTCTCTCCAACTCGTCTCTGTCTTCTATACTTGATTTGGCTCTGACATATAAAATTGCTGGCATATCACTCTCC
>SBGE01000071.1 GCA_006226755.1 Deltaproteobacteria bacterium
GGACAATAACTACAGGCCATATTACAGGCACTGTTGATTTCAATTTCAACAGCTTCTGGAAATTTACTCATGAATCTATTTTACAACAGAAAGTCGAAGAGCGAGGCAAAAAAGGTGACTGCAACGTGCTTGAATCGCTTATAAAAACCTACACCAAGCATCAGATCGTCGTGTCCAATTGGGTTTCCATTTTGGTCGAGATCTACGCCGGCCGTGTTTTTTCTATGTTCAATATCTGCAATTACATATTCAGCAATTTCAGGACTGTTGTTACAAATAATGGCATTCTCCGCTGAGTAGAGAAAAGATCTTGGATCAAGATTGTACGATCCAATCAATGTATCTTTTTTATCAAAGACAACTGTCTTCGCATGTGTTCCCCAAGGATTTTTCAAAGCATGTTCCTTCAAAATTTCCCACGGTTTATTCACAGGATTTCCATAATGTATGGAGACGTCCATTCCTTTTTGTGTAAAAAAATCAATTCGATGATTGAAGTTGTTCACAATTAAAATATTGTCAGAAGACCTGATACTATTGGTGAAGAGTTTTACATCAACACCTTTTGCCAGAATAATGCTGTATAGTTCTCGTTCTCTATCTCGTGTTACAAAGTAAGGAGATTCAATTTCCAAATCATGAGTAACGTTTGTCATCTTTTCATAGATTAGCTCACCCATGTAGCGGGCGTTACCACTTCCACCAGGACCATCTGAAGCATACTCAATATCATTACACAAAAATGTAGGGTAGCTTTCAAGTTGCTTGAGCCCTGTTTCCATGATGTGCTCTCTTCTCTCCAGAATCTTTTCATCTTCTGTCATGAAAGCCTTCGCTTCTTTTGTGTGTTTCTTATAGATACGAAGTTGCTGGAAATATTTTTTCCTAAGTGCAGGACCAAGTCTTCTAAGAGATGCCATTGGTCTAACTTTTTTTTCAGCGTCTTCTGAAACCTTATGATTCCAAAAATAATTGAAAGTTTCCCTCACGTTTTCCACAATTGGTCCAGCAAACCACGCATCTCGATCATTATAATTGTAGTTTTTGTAGTTAAAGAAATACTCGTCACCAAGATTTCTTCCACCCAGCAAAGCTTCTTTGCCATCAATAATTAAAACTTTCTTATGATTTCTAAACTGATAAGACTTAACTCTTAGGATACTTTTTCTGTTGTAATACTTTACTTCAATTCCAGCTTTCAAAAGCTCCGTTGCATCATAATCGTTAAAAAATAAAAACGGACTCTTGTCGATTAACATTCTGATTTTCACACCTTCAGCATGCTTCTTTAAAAGTGCATGAGTCAGAATACGTGCAGTTTCGTCTCGATTGTACATGAAGTATTCAAAGTCGATGGATTCCCTTGCGCGTTCGATCATCTCGATCCGCTTGGCGAAAGCCGCGGGACCGTCATTTAAAACCATAAACTCGTGGGGAGCTTTCACTTGATAATGAAAACCCTGATCCCCCCAAGCCACTTGGCATAGGAATAGGCAAAAAAATAGTAACTCTCTCATCTCTGGACTATTGGTATCTTTTGAAACTTAGTTTTTCAAAGGTTGTGAAAAAATTGCATGAAGTACTTTAGAAAAAAGAAAAATGGCGGAGAACAGGAGATTCGAACTCCCGATACCCGGAGGTATACACGCTTTCCAAGCGTGCGCCTTCGACCACTCGGCCAATTCTCCGCATTTTTGGGAATTAATTAAGTAACATGGGTGCAAGTTATCGACAATAGGGGGAATTAAAGAAACTTGGTCTTATGCTTATATCGACCGCGCTTATCCCGAAAAAAATTACTGATCAGCTGGCTGCACTCAAAATGCATCAAACCACCGACAATTCCAAGCCTGTGATTAAGCCTCGCGTCATTATTGAATTGATAGCCCAGACTAAGAGATCCACCTTTAGGGTCATAGGCTCCAAACATCACAGTTTTCACCCGTGCCTGAAGTGCGGCCGAAAGGCACATCGGACAAGGCTCAAGTGTTACATATAGAGTTGTATCAACAAGTCTCCATTGACCTAACGTTTGTGAAGCTTCTCTAATGGCCAAAATTTCTGCATGTCCACAGGGATCATTATTTTTTTCTTTATTATTTCGTGCCTTCGCCAAAACCTTTCCACCAGCATCCACAATCACAGCACCAACTGGCACCTCGTCTTCGCGATAAGCTTCCTCAGCAAGAGTAAGCGCAACACCCATGTTCCATAAGTGATCTTTAAAATTCATGATGTCGTCTTTTTAAATTTGTCTTTCGTCTTTAGAAGTTTTTCATTCTTATAGGAAAGCATCAACTCTTCATAGACATGCTTTTCTTCTGCGTTCTCAAGATAGAATTTGAAACCATAAGTCCAAGGCCTGCCAACAGAGTAGCGACGCTTGCTCATAATCTCACCTTTGAATTTATTTTCACCATATTGAACGTCTAACTTTGAACCAATAGCAAGATCTTCAAAGAGTTGCAGTCCAGCCGACTCTCTTCTTAAATCATTAAGGCGACCTTTAATTTTCTCATGATTCTCAGTGCTTACTGTGACTTTCAGATCGTGCCTGTAACGAAAGTCGTATTCCCACCACGAAACAATAGGGTAGTAAATCGGATTGTGGAGAATATACATCTCCATCACGATGAAAATGACAGCTAAGGCATACAAGTAAAATTGGACCTGTGAGATCTCTGCAAAAACAATCTTCCCAACCAAGGAGAGGATTAAAACTATTGAGAAGGTCCAAAAGGTATAGAAAAGTTTTTTAATCGTCAGGTAATAAAGCCTGTAGAAAGTAATAAGGAGGCCTAGTAGTACGAGATCATAGATTGGAGTTTCAAACTTGATAAAACTTGTCAGAATCGAGAGACACAAAAGGCCAAAGTGGGTCCAGTGCAGAACAAATACTCTGTCCAGTTCTTGTCTCAATTTCCAATCTGTAATTGTAATCCTCATGCTACTATTCTAAATGATGATGACTATTAGACGCAATTTCTTGTTTTTATTGTTCATGTTTTCTCTTTCTTCCAATGCTTTTGCAGATGGAAAGGCGACCATTGCAGGTGGTTGTTTCTGGTGCATTGAAGAGGCCATGGAGAAAGTTGATGGTGTTAAGGAAGCAGTAAGTGGCTTTTCTGGCGGTGACAAAGTCAATCCATCATACAAAGAAGTCGCATCAGGACTAACAAAGCATATTGAAGCAGTACAAGTTTCTTTTGATGAAAAGAAAGTTAGTTACGAAACAATTATCCGAAAGTTTTTTATGAATATTGATCCTACAGATGATGGGGGACAGTTTGTCGATCGAGGTCCTCATTATGCTCCTGCGATTTTTTATCACAATGATGAGCAAAAAAATATTGTCGATAAGATCATTAAGGAATTTGAAGAAAAGAAAATTTTCGGTAGCAAAATCAAAGTCGCCGTTAGGTCATATAAAAACTTCTATCCCGCAGAAGAGTATCATCAAGATTATTATAAAAAGAGTCCCATCAGGTACAAGTTCTATAAGTTCAACAGTGGGCGAACTCAGTATGTGAACAGTATTTGGAAAGATAAGAAATAATCAATAAAGAAAGTATGCACCAATTCCAAATCCTAAGTTAAACAAGATGTGATAAATCACCGGAACAGAGATGGATTTACTTTGGATATACTTTTCTCCCCACCAGAAGGATACCAATAATACATAAATGAACTGAAATGAAATAAAAGTCATATAGGGAGCAGATACCATTAACACTGACTTAAAATGGGCGAGAGCAAATAATACAGATGTTAAAAACAGTGTTCCCCTCTGGCATTTTGTAATGGATTCAAAACCATGCCAAAGAGCAAATCTAAATACAAGTTCCTCAAGCAAAGGCCCAACCAGAACGAGAAAGAAAAGAACAAACGTATTATTCATGGCAAATGGAAGTTCTGTATTCAAACCTTTCGCCAAAAGAATTGTCAGAACTCCTGCAACAAGTGACCCCAGAAACCCTTTGCCGTACTTGCTGAAATCTACTTTAAACTCCAGTTTTTTACTGAACAAAACAAACGCAATAATGACGTAGGCCACTTCATAGTAGTAGGGGATAAACCCTTTCCAAAAAGGAAGTAGAAGTTCACCAAAAAAGGCGAGAAAGAGATACGTTAAAACGAGAATTATGTTTAAAGCTTGCATGTATTCATTTTATCGCTTTGTGAATTTTTCTCAAGTGAGTGATGGGATAAGTAATTTTGAATTTTAAAAGTGGCGCAACCGGCAGGATTCGAACCTGCGACCACTTGATTCGTAGTCAAGTACTCTATCCAGCTGAGCTACGGTTGCACTATTGAATTAAAAAATGGCGGAGAAGGCGAGATTTGAACTCGCGGTACCCGAAGGTACGACACCTTAGCAAGGTGCTGGATTCGGCCACTCTCCCACTTCTCCGAAGATAAAAAATGGCGGAGGACACAGGATTTGAACCTGCGGACCCGTTAAGGTCAATGGTTTTCAAAACCACCGCTTTCGACCACTCAGCCAATCCTCCGCGAATTGCATGATAATAAGGCCACTTAGACCTTTTGACAATATCTCATCTATGAAATTGTGCATTATCTGAGTTCTTTTACAAGGGCCTCGACCTGCCCTCTATCAGGGGCGTTCGGGTAAATTTGCAAGTATGTTTCGAAAGATTCTACGGCCAATCCAGACTGTCCTGAGGACCGATAAACATAGCCAAGCTGCTTGTGGATTTCTGGGTTGCCTTCCTCTCGTTTTTTGGCGCGAAGCAACAATTCTCTCGCTTCATCAAAAAAGTTCTGTTTAAATTTAATATACGCTAGTCCCAAGAGGGCCTCGACGTATTTACCATTTATTGAAATCGCTTTCTCATAGTTCTTTGTGGAATCAAGCCATTTCTTTAAACCTTTGTTGGCTTCTCCTCTAACAAAATAACCAAACTCCAAAGTAGGGTTGAGTTTAACTTCTAATTCAGCGTACTCGAGTGCTTTATTGAAATCTCCCATGGCCATATAAATTTTTGCCAAATAGTAATGAGTCTTTGGGAATGACTTCAATCTTTCTGTAATGGATAGAAAAATTTCAATCGCAGATTGATATTGTTTTTCTCTGAAAAGATATTCTCCAAGAGTCATTCTTGTCTCAAGGTCACCTGGATTAACTTTGATCAATTCGCGTGCATATCGAATTACATCTTTATATCTCTCGTCCAATTTTGCAGCTTTAATCAAGAATTCATAGAAAGACTGATCCTTCTTGGGAAGATCTTCGACTCGTTTTCTGTATTCTTCAAAAAACTTCATCTGCCCGCTTTTATAATAATAAATGGCCATTTCACCAATCAATTGCGGGTTGTCCTTGTTTTCACTTAGAACATCTCTAAGATAACCGAGTGCTGCATCGATATCTGATCTTTCATACAGAATTCGTGCATAAGTAATTCGATAGTTGATATTCTTTGGGTCAAGCGAGATGGCCTCTGACAGCATTTGTTTTGAGAGACTGTACTTTCTTGCTTTTAGATATACTTGTGCCAATAAAAAGTAATCGGCATCATTTAAAGGATATCTCTTAATCGACTCTTTTAACCACTTTACTGTGAGAACTGTATTATCTCTCTTTTCATAGTAGCGCCCAAGCACAGAAGCATATTGATAAGAAGCTCTGAACTTTGTTTGAGAAACGATATTAATGAGTCTGTTTGCATCAGCTAATTTCATGGCATTGATATAGGCCATGATCAGTTTGAAGTTGATACCAATATTTAGAGGGTTTTCAGTTCTTAGTTTTTCCAGAGTACTAATTGCAGACTCGAAGTAACCTCTCATTACTTGAATTTCTGATAGAAGAAGTTGAGCGGGGATATAGCCTGGTGCCATGTCTGCCGCTTCAATGGCCTGCTTGAAGGATTTCTCCCATTCTTTCTTTTGGGCAGACAAACGTGCCTGCTTCATGAGATTGATTACTTTACTTTGAAGGATGAGATTTTCAACAGATTGAGTGCCACCCAAACTTAATGCTGCCAACCTAGACCGAAGTACATCAGACTCTTGAATCTTCAAGGCTAAGTTGAATAATTCAGCAGCTTTTGTTTGATTCTTGTTAATTGCAGAAAGCATCCCCATATTTTCTAAGAATTTTGCATAGTAAACAGGGCTTCCTTCACTTCCGAGTTCTTCAACCCTCTGTAATAGAATTTTATATTTTCTATAATCTGCTTTTTGAACCTGATAGTCTGAGAATTTCAAAAGAAGTGGTACAGAATTGGGAAATTTCTTGAGTCCTTCTGCAACCAACTCATAACTCTCATCTAATCTTTCATCTAGCTCGAGAAAACTACTGAGAGCAAGGTAGACATCTATAGTTTTTTTAGGAAGATCTTTTAGTTTGTCATAAACTTTTCTTGCTTTTGGCAATTCTCCTGCTTCCCTTAGGACATCCATATAAAATGCCATGAGCTTTACGGAAGGCTTTGAAACACGGATAAAGTTTTCAATGATATTAATAGAGGTTTGATACTTCTCGTATTCAGAATAAAATCTCGCAGCACCCATCGCAACGTTTATGTCACTCAACAATTTTGTCTTGGCGATTTTAATAAGTTTAAAAAGTGTATTCGCAGCACTAACTTTGTCAGTCGCGTTTTGATAAATCTCGGCATAGGTCAGGATTAACCAGCCTAAGGCCTTATTGTCTCTAAATTTAAAACTAAGACTCTGCTTGAAGAACACTGCAGCCTGGACAGTATTCATATATCCACCCTTCGAATACGTCTCCACACCTTTGGCCAAAAACTCATTGGATTTCATTTCGTCCATCACCTCAACGGCAACAGGAAAATTAATCGCAATTCTTTGTGGAATTGGCTTTTCTTTAGGCTCGTCTTCCCAAAGAAACCATATGACAACGAGAAAAGCGAAAGCAACTATTGGCTTCATTGGCTTTTTCTTGGGCTCTTTGTCTTCTTTTTTTTCTTTTGGCTCTTTTTTCTTTGGTCGCTCAATTTTTTCTTTTTCTTCAATGATTCTTCTTTGGAATTCTTTTTCAGCGACAAGAGATTCATTCTTCACAGAGGGGAGAAGTTCATTTAGATTTGCAACAACAGTCGCCTCATTTGTATCGACGAGATCTTCTTCCTCTTCCGGCTCTTCTTCCTCTTCAGGAACTTCTTCGACTTCTTCTTCCTCTGTCTCATCTTTTATTGGTTCGAGTGGTTTAAGAACACGTGTCTTCTCTATATCATCCATTACTGGTCTTCTAAGGACGACCGTCTTTTCTACTCCGCTATCATCTTCCTCGTCTTCTTCCTCTATTTCATCATCCAATTCATCGAGTTCTGCTTTTTTCTCTTCGTATTTTTTTTCTAGCTCATCATAATTGACATCAACTGCCTGCTCTCCCTCTTTTGAGAATTTGAACTCTTCCATCTGTTCATGAGGCTCATCTTCGACCTCCTCTTTAGCAGATTTCAATTTTTTAACCAGATTCATTCTGGCCAATGTATCAACAGTTGTTTTTTCTTGGAGTTCTTCAGCGGCTTTTTGCTTTGAAATTATTTGCTTGATCACATCTGTAATGGCTGAAAAATCTTTTACTTTTTTCCAATCTCCACCAGGAAACATTTGGCAGGGTTCATTTCCACTCACATGGCCTTTTTCATATAGCTCTCCAATTTGACCAGCGTCAAACGGACCGACTATACGGCCTGATGATAATTTCACCCTGTATTTTTTTTTCATTTCAAACTATCTAAGAGTAACGTTGGATTAATACTGAAAAGTATTAGTCCCAATAATACTATTGCACTGTATAATTGTAACCCAATTGTATTTTTCAACACAGTGTAATTATTGGGGAGGGGGGAAGTTCCAATCTTGAAAAATTTGATAATTTGAATACCGAAAATGATAGTTAAACATGAAGCAAGTAAGTCAGGTATATTTTTCTGTAGCACCAATGACTTCATGATCAGGATCTTAACTTCGTAACCAGGAAAAGAAGGAATACCCAACATAATCCCTAGGGTAAACAAGGCCCAGATAACTGGTAAAGGCTTCGCTGGATAGTGAATCTCTTCTGAGTTCTGATTCAGATATTTTGAGGTATGAGATAAAAAAAGTACAAGTCCGGCACCACTGATAATGATGTAAACAAATGAAATCTCTCTAATTTGAATACTGTTATCAATTGAGAATACAAAGGCCAGAAATCCCATTAAGACAACATAGAGATAACTGACAGAATCAAAAAAATTCTTGGCCCACGTACTAATAAGCCCTGCGTAAATAATAGTCGCAATCCCCAATATCCTAAATATAAAAACCAGATATTCCATATGAAGCTTATTCATGTGTATTTGTAGCACTGAATAGATTTTGAAAGAGGCGAAGAGTAATCCCCCCTTAAGTAAGATCAGTCCAAATGAACACATATCAAGCTTGGTGGTTCTAATAATATCTGTGTCATTACTATGAAATGGAAAGATACCAAATCTCGAAAAGAAGTAACTTATAAACATGACACCCGAGAGCGAAAATAGGTTAACTGACTGTATTTGAATATTTTCAAGGGACATAGACCCCGTCGCCAAGTAGAAAAAAAGAATAAAGAGTAAAAAGAAACCATTATAGAATTCATTCTTCATGAATATTCGAAGGGCATTCAAACTGACTTTTCCACCTTTATCCATCGCCATCGCACCAAGGAACGAATACGTCGCTAATTGTGCAGCCAGAATAAAAATCAACAGAGAGTTTGAGGCAATCGATATAATAATTCCCAAAACCATCAAACAAGATAAAATCGCCTTAAAAAAGCTTTGCCTTGTATCAGGCAGTAAAAAGAACGAAGTTATCTGAATTGCAATGAGAAGGGATGATACATTTAGATCGACCTTGTTCAGCACCAACATATTGGCGATATTCAATTCATCCAAGTGAAAGATCTTATAAAGCAATATTAACTGCAAAGCTCCGAGAAGGAGCTTAGATATTCCCCAATGTCCAAACCTAGAAACACCAAACAATGAAACTGCAAAAAACAAAGACATATATATCGTCAGAAAGCTGAGCATATCTATCATGACAATGCTCCTTCTTTTCTCTCAAACATACCCGCAGGAATTAGACTCAACATAACGACAACGGCCATGCTGGCAACGATACCATTCAATGTATCAGCCACATATATTTGCTTAACATTTGTAATCAGTTCCTTTTGTAAGGGTAACAAAGGAATTGGGCCAATCAGAACAATTACCAAAAACCATTTGATTTTTTCAACAAGGCTGTTTTGATGATCAACTTTATTCAACAGCTCCCAAACAAAATAGAAAACATACAATTGAATAAAGGGAAGAAGACCCGCTGACTCGCTTGTTTTGACAACCATTGCCAGAATTAAAAACATATACTTCAACTGTGACAATCTCATGAATCGGCTGGTCAGCGTTCTATTCAAAATGAAGTATAGAACGGAAGCGAAAATAACGAAGGCCAAGAAGGCAAAGTTTTGGAAATAAACATCATTCCACCCAAGCCCAATCACAAAGTCATGCACTACTGCGACAAGTACAATCGTTGAGAAAAACTGTTCAACTTCTCCAGCTGTATTATCTTTCTTATTAAAAGATGGGATAAAGAACTCTCTCAATATTCCTAGTCTGAATATTAAATAGACAAACAATGTTCCATTGAACATCGCTCTATGGACCTCAATATCTTCAGTTAATCTCATCACCAGCATCAACAGGGTGCTCCCGAGACAAAATGAATTCAAGATAAGCGTAAAACGCTTTTGTGCCTCAAATCTCTTAGTGAAATAGCTAGTTGAGTTTATTAGTATCAAAAGCTCCAAAATGATGATCTTTACAAAGATATCTTCAACAAGGAATGCCAATAGCAAAAATAAGTTCAACAATGGATAGGTAATCGACTTGGTTTTACTCTTAATCGAGTACCCTGAAACGGTCCAGCAACCCAAGAGATATGAAAAAGTAGCCAATACTAGATTAAAGTAACTGACGTGTATCTTGAAAGGTATATTAAGCAAGCCACCAAGGTACAGTTCTTTTGTCACTAAATCTGCGTTCAATGGTATGGAAAAAAACAAAATAGCAGAGTTCACAATGCCAATGACAACGGAAAGCCAGTCTTTCGAAAATCTATTTTCAAAATAGGAATAGAGAAGGCCATTAAGCACAGCGAGTATTGAAGAAATTATAATAATCGTAAATGCACTCATAACAATTTCCTCAAATAGAAAATTAATACAAATGCCGTGACAATAATTGTATATAGAAGGTTAGAATTTATCCCCTTCGGCCGCATTCTGCCGAGATATGCCCCCAAGGTTCCAATTGCCTCAAATGCAAATACCGTTGGACTAAACAGCACACCTCTTAAGATAAGCTCGCTTCTGTTTCTGACATTTACACTGATAAGATGTGACTTGACCGCCATTCCCTCTTCAAAAAATGGAAGTCTTCCAATAATAAATCCTTGAATTTTCAATTTGTATCTATCAACAACCTCATCAAATTGAGAAAGCTTGGCTTGCTTCCAATAAACCCAAGCAAAAACCAACAGAGGAATCAAAATGGATGACATGAATATCAAATTCTTAGTTCTCCATGGGGTTTGCGCCTGAAAAACAGACCCTTTTTCTAACACAACCAAAAACTTAAATGCATTCGATTCAGAAAAAATATCTGGTAACGTCGCATAGTACATAAAACTTGTAATCAAAACCGTTAGCAATAGATCGATTACATCACCTGCTTCATTATCCTCGACAATGGGATCCTTCTTTACTGTCTTAAAAGCTTTTTCAAGTCCATAATAAATCACAATCAAAATTGCGAAGAACGGAATAATCAGATTCAATGCTTTGATCGGTGAAGATCCTATTTCGTTTAGTAACATGTTTAAAGACCAGCCCCCCGGGGTAAAAGGGGACAAGCCAAGACAAAATAGAATTATCAAGACATTTATTTTATTCACTGATGTAAATTCAACTTTTGATTCATCTTCAACCAGAAGAAAATACCAGAACAATGGTATCAGCAAAGCTACATTTGATATGATTCCAAATTGAAAAAATGACGGTATCAAAATTAATGAGATAGAAGGAACAAGCCCAAAAACTCCTGGGCGTTTTCTCATCACAATTTCATAAATCAATAAGAGAGCCCCGAGTATGGAAAATGCTATTAACCCCTCCATGAAAACTCTATCACGTCCGATTGACTCCAAAAACGGAACGCAACCCACAAGTGCCCACATGAACGATGGGAACATCGAGAAACTCTCTTCCTGGTGGTCATAGTTGAATCTCAACAATACAGAAAAAGTCAAAAGGGTAAGCAGTATGCCATCGACGGTTGAAAAGAATGGAATTTCGAGTACGTGGATAATTAAAAGAATACTAAGCAACAGATAAATTATTCTTACCGCCGCTTTGTTCTTTTCTTGAGACTTTGGTAAAAAACTTACAATCAATCCAATCAGCAGAATGAAAGTTGTAAAGTTTGATACAAAAAACAACAACCCTGCAAACACGCCAGAAAGTTGATAGGGTTGATTTTCCTGATTAATGCCCTTGGTGGTTAATAAGATCCACATTGTAAAAAATAGCATTCGCGAACTACTACTTTCAAATACGATCAAGTCGGGAATCAGACTGTATTGAAACTTGCCATAAACATTAAAAACCAACAATCCCAATGATGTAGCAAAAAGGAGCTTAGTTGACACAAGAAGCCAGCTTTTATTGGCTAAATAAAACGTCATGCCCTTCTTGTTACAAACAAGAATCATGAAGAGATAGAATAGAGAGATAATTACCAACGCCGTCATTGCACTTTTATTTTCATCTCATCAGTTATTAATGTTTTCTTCTCTTTATAGAACCGCATTGCAAGAAGCACTCCGACAATGATTTGAAATAAACTGTACATCACAAGAACCGAAGGCGAAGCAATTCCACTGATTTTAACCCCTTGTTTTTGAGAAAAGAGAAGCATTAGTGAAATAGATATCGTCATCACGTTCAAGCAAAGTATAGACGTGAGAATATTTCTTCTAAGCAACACTCCCGCCATCGCCATGAAAAAGAGTACCAATAATGGATAGATCTCTTTTTCAATCATTTCTAAACATCCCAATCAACATCACAACACCCATAAAAACCAGCATTCCTGTTACGAAAACCAATGAACTTTCAAAGGCCAAGTTGGTTTTTTTAACAATTTGAACCAATCTTTGATTTTTCTCTTCAGAATAAACAACTAGTCCAATTGCACCCAAAATAAATGCTGTGAACATCATCGTAATGACGGGGGTCATATTTCTCTTATAAACTTTTTGAAACTCCTTCTCGAGATCAACATTCATAAAAAGCTGCAACGTTATAATCAAGGATGTGATTATCATTACAAACAACACAACCGATGATTCAAGAATTTCACCCTGAATAAGATAGGCTACAAATATCACTAATCCAAAAGCTGCATAGACGAAACCGGCAAGCTGGGGGAGGCGAGTAAATACAACAATTCCACCGATAATCAAGAGAGTAATGGCTAGATAAAACATCAAACCCATTGCATCTCCTTTGCGAGAAGGTATACATAACTTAACAATGTGTTAAAAATTATCAGTGGTGTCCAAAACTTCCACGCTTTATCCAACAGCTGATCAGATCTTAACTTGGGAATCAACCATTTTATACTTGATGCCAGAGAGTGAACAAAGATGGCCTTAAATAAAATGCTAGCGACTTGGACGAGATAGAGTGTATTTGGAAAATTTTCAATTATAAAAGAAGTCCCAGGTAACACATCGTATCCCCCGAGAAATAAGTGCGAAAATATGACAGCATGTGCAAATGTATGAACTCTTTCTGCAAGTGTTGTTAACAGCAAGCTTAGTGAATTTGTATAGAAGCCCAAGTTAAATCTTGTTCCTGACAATTCAAAAGTGAACATGTTTTTCAAATAAAGTGATTTAACTGTAATGTAATAGAAATAAGCCAATGCCATGACTGGCTGTAAATAAAACCCATTCAAGTCTAATGAATTAAACAATACTTTATTTTGAACATTGTTAATCTGATGTAAATCGGATGCCTGATAAGTAATAGAAAGATTCACCACAACTAGAATAAATATCAACTCTACTGAAAAAAACTGCATCACTTTTTTTAGATTCCCAAGAATTGATAGGTTGTTATTTATAGACCAGCCTACAAGAATATGTGTTAACACCCCGGCCTCAACTAGCGCCATAAATATATATAGTCCGTTTTCTCCTGTATAAATCTCTGATCTAATAATTGTTCTATTTAATACCATAGGCTCACAGAAAGTGAGGGCGGCCAATGGTATGAAGCAAACACCCAGGTGGATTACTGGAAAGAAAATTGATTTTAATTTGCTCCCAGTCTCAATCCATGAAAACTCTTTTCCAATTGCATGAAAAAACGAAACAAAAAATTTTTTAAAGCCTCTATTCTGTGATTTTGGAGTCCCTCCAGAATAGAGATTGACCATGATTCTTTCGAGATTCGTCACCAAATAAAGAGATGGTGCTAATATCACAAAGAGAAAGATAATTTTTGTGAAAAGGATCATGCTCTCATTCATCAAGAGATATACCTCCACAAATTCTTGCTAAAAAATATGAAATCAAGATTGTTATAACAATCCAAATGCTCATGAGGTAATACGGCCAGTTTTCTTTACCAAACTCAACTTTAGGAGTGAGCATAATCAACAAAAAGCCGGCGATGGAAAAAAGTCCGAATATTATGGAGAGAGAAAAGTAATTGTTTTTGTGACGATTGGTTTTTCTAACATAAGATTGGAGTCCACTTTCAAGGGACTCCAGTTTTCTTTTCGTTATCTTTTTCGAATTGATATAAAGGGCAATCAGTATTGGTAAACCCAAACAGAGAGCCAGAAATACCAAAAAGTGATGAAGCTCCATCTAGTCCTTTGTGCTGTTATGGCCCAAGGAAAATTGAAGCCCCCTCAGTAAGTCTCATGATTCCACTCCAGAACAGACCAAGTGCCAGCACTGGAACAGTCAAGACAAGAATAATACTCTGATTCATGACTCCAAAACCTATAATAGGCTCCATGGATTCTACGTCTTTCAAGACCATCAGCCTGATAATCTTCATATAATAGTATAGAGATACAACAGAGTTAAGAACAGCAATCAACGCTAACATGTAATGCTTTTCTGAAAGAAGAGCACCAAGAATGTTAAATTTGGCTACAAAACCACTTAGTGGTGGCATACCGGCCAAAGAAAACATCACGACTGTCATCATAATTGCCATAAGCGGATATCTTTTAATTAAACCGCTGAATCTTTCAAAATGATCATTGCCATACTTATCCGCCACAAAACTTGTGACGTAGAAAGCCACCAGTGTCATAAACAAATATGTGATTGCATAAAAGAGAATGGATCTGGTTCCAAGCTCATTAATAACGACAACACCCATCATCATCATCCCAGCATGGGAGATTGAACTGTAGGCCAGCATTCTTTTAACTGATCTTTGCCCAATGGCCGAAACGTTACCAACGGTCATAGTAAGTGCCGATATAACGGACAGGGCCCCAACCCAAGTAACCTGCAGAGCACCTTCTTGTCCAAAGAAGGTCATTGTTACTCTAAGTAGAATTGCCAAGCCGGCAACCTTCGGAACAATGCTGAAGAAAGTTGTAACAGGAAGTGGAGAACCCTCGTAAACATCTGGTGCCCACATATGAAATGGAACACAAGCGATTTTGTACCCAATTCCAGCAAAGAACATAATAAATGAAGGAAGTAGTACAGCTAGCTGTGCTGTCGATAGTCCATTCAATCCCGCAATAATGTCTGCAAACTGGATTGACCCAAATACACCAAAGATGTGACTCATACCAAAAAGCATAATACCTGAAGAGATTCCACCATAAAGTGAGTACTTCAGTCCGGCCTCACTTGATCTTTCTTCATTCTTTTTAAATGAAGCAAGTGCATAGGAGAGAATCGAAAGTGTTTCAATACCAATGTAGACCATCAACAGGTTATTGGCAGAAGCTAGAATCATCCCACCAATCATTACCCCAACCGCCATAATGGCGAATTCTGATTTTAGATTGTCATAAATATCTTTTGATTCCTTTGAAAGATAGATCGCTCCCATCGTTCCAAGAACCATCAACATCTTTGACAGGGTTGAAAATGGATCAATGGTCATTGATCCAGTAAATATCATGGTCGCTGGTTTGCTTAAGTCGGCAGCCAAATTTACAAAAACAAAAGTTAATCCAAAGAATGCCGCCAAGTAGAAGAAAGGCTTCTTCTTTTCTTCTCTATCATAACAAGCTTCAATGAAAATCAAGCCCACCATAATCACCACAGACAAAAGCTCTGGTACATATCTGGAAATACTAGCTAAATAATTCAGTGCCATACTTCAAACCTTAATTAAATTTTGCAAGCAACGAAACTAGGTTGCCTACAGATACCTTCATTACGTCAAGGATTGGAGATGGATAAATTCCAAATACAATCACTGCAATAATAAGTGGTGACATGTAAAAGATTTCACGTGCATTCATGTCAGTGTAACTCTTGCAATCATCAAGAACTTCTCCAAAGAACATTCTCTTGAACATCCAAAGAAGATAAGCCGCACCGATTAGAAGTCCAAGTAGCGCAATTACAGTAATAGTTGTGTATTTCTGATAAATTCCAAGAAAGATCAAAGCTTCTGAAATGAATCCAGAAAGTCCAGGCAGACCCATGGATGCAAACATCGCAATGATGAACACGATACTATACTTAGGCAACTGAGTATAAAGACCACCGTAACCCTTAGTTCCGTCAGGTCTAACAATCCATCTATGGTGAGATCTTTCATAAAGAATCCCGACCAAAAGGAACATCATCGCTGTTGAAGTTCCGTGGTTGAACATCTGAAGTACAGCACCATTCATACCTTGAACTGTCATTGCAGCAAGACCAAGCATTACAAATCCCATGTGGGATACTGAAGAGTAAGCAATAAGTTTTTTAACATCCGTTTGGGCCATGGCACAGAGTGCACCGTATACCACGTTGATAAGACCTAGCCATGCAATCGCATCAGCAAAGTAAACTGATGCTTGAGGAAAGATAGGGAAAGCGATTCTTAGGAACCCATAAGTACCCATTTTCAAGAGAACACCGGCCAGAATAACTGAAATTGCAGTTGGGGCCTGAACGTGAGCATGCGGTAGCCACGTATGGAATGGGAACACTGGAACCTTGATAGCAAAACCGATAAACATCATCACAAAGAAGAACTTCGCAAAACTAATATCTACTCCGAAGATTCTGAGCGACAGATCAGTAAACTTACCACCTGATAGAGCTAGAATATCAAAAGTGTTTTGACCAATTGATGGGTTATCTGCGGAAACAAAATAAAGAGCAACCATACCAACAAGCATTAGTACGGATCCAAAAAAGGTATAAAGGAAAAATTTAACCGCAGCATATTCTCTGTTTTCCCCACCCCAGATACCGATAAGGAAAAACATTGGAATCAACATAACTTCCCAGTAAACGTAGAATAGGAAGAAGTCGAGCGACATAAAAACACCAAACACTGTCGACTGTAGGAATAAGAAAAGAGCAAAGTAAGCCTTCACACTTTTAGAAATTGTCCAGCTACAAAGTACACAAAGTACACACAGTAGTGATGTCAAAACAATCATCGGTAGAGAAATACCGTCTACTCCTAAAGAGTAGTTGATGTTGAACTGACTAATCCATGGGTGAAGTACTTTGAAGTATTCTTGCATTCCCGGCGTCGTAGGATCGAACTTCATATAAAGTACAATCGACAGGGCGAAAGTAATGATCGAATTGATCAATGCTGTGTATCTAATAACTCCCTCTTTATTCCTTGGAAGCAACAACACGACCAGAACACCAATCATTGGCATCCACAAAATCCAGTTCAACAAATTAGAATGACCGTTCACCGGTTAACTCCTTATTAAATAATTACCTTTAAACCAATTTCCAAATATAACCAACCATAACAAATAGGAAGACAATGAAGTAAAACTGAATCTTCCCGTTTTGAAAGGTTCTTAAAATAACATTGAAAAATCTTACTGATGCACCAGTACCATCAACACCAATACTGTCGACGATTACGTTATCTACCCATCTCGCAATTCTATAGAAAAATCTATTAACCGCTTCCCATCCATCGATCGCGTATTTGTCGTAAACACCCATATCGAATCTGGCGAGTAGATTATTGAAAGGCAGAAGACCTCTTTGAAGAACGCCTTTCACGTAAAGATCATCAAAGTAGTACTTGTTTTGAAGCGCTCTATACCAACCGCTGAAAGTATTAACCCAACGACCAGGATTCCAAGATCTTTTGGAATACATCATGAAAGCAATAAACCATCCTGATAGGGCAATTACGATAGACGCCCAAGCACCAATATTGTGAATCAAGTGAACATGATGAGCTTCTTCCTTACTCATTCCATGGTCTGGATCGTAGTGAGACTCTTCGAATACTCTATCTGCACCAGTATCAACACTACCAAAAGGAAGTGACTTATATGCTTTGAATTTTTCAACATGTGGTTTTTCAATAAGAGTCGCAAACCACTCTTTATGTTCTACTCCAGGAACTTTTACCCAAGCACCAAAGAAGTTACCAGAATACCAAGCGCCTAGAGTAAAGACAGTCAGGATAAGAAGGGGAACGTTTCTGTTCCAGCTCAATTTCTCAACATGAGTATGATCATAAAGATCTTTATCTCTTGGCTCACCAAAGAAAGTCAGGAACATCATTCTGAACATATAGAAAGCTGTTAGAAGTGCTGCAGTAAATCCAAGGAATGCAGGGATCCAATAAGCTTTACTATGTGAAGCCATAACGAGTGCATCACCAAGAATTCTATCTTTAGAAACAAAACCACTAAAGAGAGGGAAGCCAGCAATGGCGAATGTACAACAAAGCATGGCCAAGAACGTGAGTGGCATTTTCTTTCTTAAACCACCCATGCGAGGCATTTCTTGAACGTGCGCATGTGTGTGGTGATCGTGAAGTGAATGAATTACAGATCCGGCAGAAAGGAACAAACAAGCTTTGAAAACAGCGTGTGTAATCAAGTGCATGAAAGCTGCGTTGTAAGCACCAACACCAATACCGAGTACCATGTAGCCAAGCTGTGAAATGGTCGAGTAGGCCAAAACTGCTTTAATATCTGTCTGAACCAAAGCAATAGTTGCAGCACCAAAAGCAGTAATCGCACCAATATACGCTATAAAGGTAGTGATTCCACCGAGCTCCATGAGCGGATACATTCTAAGTGATAGATAAACACCAGCAGCAACCATGGTTGCTGCGTGAATCAGAGCTGAACATGGTGTTGGACCCCACATCGCATCTGGTAGCCAAACCTGTAGTGGAAACTGAGCCGACTTTCCAATCGTTCCCATGAAGATTGAAAATGCTGCGAATGTTGCCAACGGAATACCGACTGCGGTCAAACCATCAAAAGCACCACTTGAAATAGCTGCATAAATATCTGTGAATCTTACTGAACCAACAGTGGTCCAAATCGCCAGAATACCGACCAGGAAGAAAACGTCTCCAATTCTTGTCGTCATAAAGGCTTTCATCGATGCATTTCCTGCACCTTCTTTCTCGTAATAGAAACCAATCAACGAGTAAGAACAGAAACCCATAAGTTCCCAGAAAATAAAAACAGACAGAAGGTTGTCAGAAAGAACTAGTCCCAACATTCCAGTAGTAAAGAGAGAAAGATAAACAAAAAATCTTCCAAATCTCTTATCTTCGGCCATGTAATAGGTAGAAAAGATGTGAATTAAAAAAGCACATCCAGCGACCATGAAAAGCATGACTGCTGACATATTATCTAGATAGATACCCATATCTACAGCAAAGTCAGAAATACCGGCTGCCTTTAGGTCAAACCATGTAAATACTTTGTGTACATAGTAGTCTGTCGAATACTTTCCAAAAACAAAGTCTTTGAAAATTCTAAAAGAATAGAAAAGAGAGACAAACATACCAAAACAGCTGAGAAAGACTCCCAACTTGGTCCATCGCTTAACTAGGAATACATTGACCGCAAAGGCCAAAAAAGGTCCGAGTACGATTGGTAAAATGCTTCCGAGTGTATACTCCATTCGGGTTTCCTTTATTGCAACAACTGGGTCGCATCATCAATGTGAATGCTTTCCCTGATTTGAAAAAATCTAATAACAATAGCAAGTCCAACAGCTGCTTCAGCTGCGGCAATAACTATAATGAAGAGTGACATAATGTGACCATCAAGGTTGTGGTTCACAAATCTTGTATAGGCAGCGAAATTCAAGGCTGCTGAATTTAGGATCAACTCAATCCCAAGAAGAATCGCAATAATATTTTTTCTGGCGATCATGACAGCAATGCCACATACGAACAGAGCAAATGAAATAGCTAGATAACTTGATAGTGTAATCATTCTTCTCTTCTCCTTGGTCTGGCGATTAGTGCCGCACCAATAAGTGCTCCGAGCAATAGAACTGATGAAATCTCAAAAGCAAGAACATGATCGGTGATGAGTAGTTCGCCAATTTTTTCAACAGTCGTTTCATAGGGCGGTAATTCTGTTTTTGGGGTAGCTTTGTTGACATTGGCGATGATCTTCAAAATGACCAAAGCCATAATCAATGCTGAAAAACCTGCAAGAGTAAACGTTTTCGCGTTACCCATGGGAGCCACTTTTTCAATACCGAATTTATTGACCGACTTATTGTCATTTCCACCAGTAAGCATGATGGCAAACAACATAAGAATGACAACTCCACCGACGTAAACAACTAATTGAGTCGCGGCCAAAAAGTCAGCAGACAGTGTTACATAAAGTCCGGATACACCAATAAGTGTTGTAAGGAGATAAGTACATGCGTGCATAAGATTTGGTGCCAAAACTACGGCCAAGGCACCACAAACTGTAAGAGCAGCAGAAGAAAGAAATAAAAAATTATCAAACATCTTTATATCTCCAATATATTAATGATGTCCCGCCGCTGCAGCACCTGTCTTGAAGACAAGGTTCCACATAGACTCACCATTAAAAAGGTAAATCCATACAGCAATACCAACTAAATTAAATAGAGCAATCGGAGTGAGGTATTTCCAACAAAGAGTCATAAGTTGATCAACTCTAAGTCTTGGAAGCGTCCATCTAATCCAAATCACCACATAATAAAGAAGAACTGTCTTGGTTACAAAGCCACCAATTTCCAAAAATTGTCCAATCATTCTAGCTGGAGCCATTGGAAGGCCGACTTTAGTATGAAGAAATTCTAGCGAACTCAATCCAAAAGGAACCTGGTATCCGCCAAGATAAAGAGCTGCGGCTACACCACAAACCACGAATACCTCAACGTATTCAGCTAACGCAAAGAAAGCAAATCTCATTCCAGTAAATTCTGTGTGGTAACCAGAAACAAGTTCTGATTCCGCTTCTGGTAGGTCAAATGGTGCTCTATTTGTTTCAGCAAGCATACCGATGAAGAAAACAACAAAGCTTATGATTGTGAATGGGTTGTGAAAAATAAACCACTGATGTGGAAGTCCACCTTGCCCGTCAACGATCGTTTGAAAGTTAAGTCCACCACCAAGCATAACCATTGCAATGATTGAAAGAGTAACCGGGACCTCATAACTGATAATTTGTGAAGCACCTCTCATACCACCAAGCATAGACCACTTGGAGTTAGACGAATAACCACCAAGAAAAATACCTACACCGACAAGTGATGAAACACCCAGCACGTAGAACACACCAATATTTAGGTGCGTAAGAGTAAATCCTGATGAGAATGGAAGTACTGCTAATGTTGCAAACACACCAACCATGCACAGGATTGGCGCGATAAAGAACAAATACTTGTCAGCGGCCTTTGGAAGAATATCTTCCTTCATGATCATTTTCACACCGTCAGCAAGAAATTGAAGAAGTCCAAACGGCCCTACTCTGTTTGGACCTTGTCTCATCTGGATATCTGCAGAAATTTTTCTTTCGGCATATGTTCCAAGACCACCAATTAGGGCCATGACGTTAACAACAACAAAAGCTGCTACAAAATAAACAACAAATGCCATCATTCCACGCGTATCAAAATTTAAAAGATACGTGAGCTTTTCATTTAGAGCTTGATAAGGAGGGGCTTCTGAGAAAAAAGAAACTACGTTATCATTCATCATTCACATCCAGTACTTATGCTGTTTTTCGCTCAGCCTGAGCTTGATCTCTGTCATGGTGATAAGATTCAAGGGTAAAACTCTTGACCCAATCAAGGTCACCTTTTTTCCAGCAATAAACGATTCCTGAAACCAACACACCAATAAATAGGAGTAGGGAAGCGAGAACCAATCCACCTTGAGCAATCCCATTAAACTTCTTAAAAATCGCCGCAACAGGAAACATCAATGCTCCTTCAACGTCGAAAATAATAAAGATCAACGAGACAACGTAAAATCGAACGTTGAAGTTTGACCAAGCTGTACCAACTGGATCTTCACCACATTCGTACGCCTGTTCCTTAAGTTCAGATGGGTTGTGAGGTCTTAATAGTTTACCAACCAGAAGTGCTCCGACTACCATAACTATGGCAATCACCATGAGAATCACTACTGGCATGTATACATCTAGATTGTATGCCGGCATGAGACACGCTCCATTATAATGAAAAGTAAGCCTCACAAGATTACTCGATTTGTAACATCATGGAAACACTTTGATATCTATTTTCTGGCCGGACAAAGGCCGACTTTAAACGTGGTTTTCTTGCGTCACTTTCTTTAATTTACACATGGGTTAAACTGTCTTAGTTTCATTCGCTACGCACCGGAGCTATCCATGTTTGATACACTCAAAAATAGAATTCAAGATTGGCTATCTCAAAGCGATCACGAGCTTGAATTAAATGGAGTCAACGCTCAGCAATGGAGTTGGATTCTACGCTCATGGCTAGAAGCAACAATTACAGAAAGTGCGATCAACAAAGGCCATCAAGTTTTTGTTGCACCAACACAAGAGCTTGCCGAAAATCTTTACGCAGAGCTAAGCCAAACTGTTCCCGGTTACCAGGTTCGCTTTTACCCAGGGCTTGAAACTTCCCCTTATGGTGGCGCAGTGTCATCGGAGGTCAATCTTTTTAAACGATTTCGGGTTTTGGAAGAACTGCATCAATCCAAAGAGCGACTTTTTATCATTACGCTTTTTGATGCGCTTCCACTCAGAGTCCCTCCAAAAGATTTCTTTACGCACAATGCGCTAAATATAGAAATCAGCGACGTTGTTTCACCATACGAGCTGGCACAAAAATTAACTGATCTTGGCTACACCTCAAGTACAAGCGTCGAAGAACCTGGAACTTTTTGTCGAAAAGGTGAAGTTTTTGACATTTTTCCACTGGCCCATAGTCCAATTCGAATTCATTACTTTGATGACATGATCGAAGAAATTTTTGAAATCGATCCAGACACTCAGCGAACGATAAGAGATCGAACCTTTCAATCGTTAAAAATTGGTGTGACTCCTGGTGCATTAATGAAAGGGGAGCTGCCTCAAAATTTAAGAACGCATCTGCCAATTCCGGGTCCACGATTCAAAGAAAAATTTGAAAACAGAAAAGAGATTTTTCAAAAAATTTCTGATGGTTACCTTTTTGAAAATTATCCAGTCTACTGTCCTCTTTTTTTCACTGAATCACTCACACTTCTAGATTATCTCGATGATTTTTCTCTTTTCTCAATTTTCCAAGAGTTGGAAGTTCAACAAAATTTTGCTTCTTTGATGGACCTCTATCAATCCGAATTCGAGATAGATAAAGAAGACATTGAAAGTGATGGTATATTGCCTGACCCTTCATTTTTGTTTGACTTGAAACTATATGAAAATCTTGATCAATATAAAATTTTAAAGATTAATGACGTAAACATTCTTCAAGACATTGAAGTTGATAAGCCGAAGATTGATTTACATCTCGAAAATGCAAAGACCTGGTTCAATAAACATATAAATCCAGCTCTTCCAAAAGTAGAATACGTCAAAGAGTCTCTGAGTTTTATTAAAAGAGAATTTAAACATAAAGGTGATCTGATTTTCAGTGTTAAGACCGAAGCTGGTAAAAAGGAGATTGAACATCTTTTAGATATTCTTGAATTCCCTGAAGAGTTAAAGCGAAGGGTTAAGTTTGTAAAACATAGAATTGGCAGCGGCTTCTACTATGGCACAGGGCCTGTTCTTGTGCTTTCTGAAGGAGATCTCTTTGCCAACAAGCAAACAAAAGCCAAGCATGTTCGCCAGCAAGATCTTGATCTCTTTGCTGAGCAATTAGGTACTCTGAAAGAGGGCGATTTCGTCATCCATAACGATCACGGTATTGGTAAGTATATCGGAATGGAAAGTTTGAACCATGGAGGACAGGAAGCTGACTTTGTTGTTCTAGAATATACTTCACAAGATAAAGTTTACGTTCCAGTGTATAAACTCAATCTTATACAAAAGCATGCTGATTCAGGTGCAACTGTTCACATCGATTCCCTACGAACTGCCCGATTTAACAAAGTTAAGGAAAGAGCTCGTTCGGGTATCAAAAAGCTTGCAATAGATTTGCTACGCTTACAGGCCGAAAGACAGACTGCCAAAGCATTTCAATTTTCAGAGCCTGATCATGACTTCAAAGAATTTGAACTCAGTTTTCCTTTTGATGAAACTCCTGATCAGCTAGCTGCTATTGATGATGTTTTGGCCTCAATGCAAAGACCTACACCAATGGATCATTTAGTATGTGGTGATGTTGGTTTTGGGAAAACTGAAGTTGCCATGCGAGCTGCTTATAAAGCGGTTCTTGATCACAAGCAAGTCGCGGTTTTAGTACCAACAACAGTTTTAGCTCTTCAGCATTTTTATTCCTTTAAAGAGAGATTTAAAAATTTCGCAGTCAATATAGAATTTCTCAGTCGGTTCAAATCACCCAAGGAAACTACAAAGATTAAATCTGATCTAGAGAAGGGCGAGATAGATATTGTAATTGGTACACATAAACTTCTTTCCGATAAAATCAAGTATGCAGATCTTGGTTTGGTTGTTGTTGATGAGGAACAACGTTTTGGCGTTGGACACAAAGAGAAATTGAAAGTTCTAAAGAAGTCTGTTGATTTTTTGACAATGACGGCAACCCCAATCCCACGAACTCTTCAATTAGCATTTTTAGGCCTTCGCGAACTTTCACTCATTAAAACCGCTCCACCAAAACGACAGTCTATCAAAACATACCTTATTAAAGAGGATGATCGAACCATTCAAGCTGCAATTGATAAGGAGCTCATCCGTGGCGGCCAGGTTTTCATTGTTCACAACAAAGTTCAGGACATGGAAAATTATGTTGCTTACATAAGAGATCTTGCTCCTTCTGCCAAAATTATTTTTGCTCATGGGCAACTTCCAGAAAAGGAGTTGGAAACCAGAATGCAAAAATTCTATAACAATGAATATCAAATCCTTATTTCGACAACTAT
Source organism: Deltaproteobacteria bacterium (assembly GCA_006226755.1). GTDB lineage: Bacteria > Bdellovibrionota > Bacteriovoracia > Bacteriovoracales > Bacteriovoracaceae > M0603. The sequence continues at coordinate 24,602 of SBGE01000071.1, forward strand.
CATTGAGTCAGGAATTGATATTCCAAACGCGAACACCATGATTATTGATCGAGCAGACACTTTCGGTCTTGCTCAACTTCACCAACTCCGAGGAAGAATTGGTCGAAGTGACAAGAAAGCTTATGCCTATTTTGTCATCCCAAAGCATCGTTCATTAACTCAAATTGCAGAGAAAAGACTTAAGGCCCTTCAAACATATGCTGAAGTTGGGTCGGGATTCAATATCGCCACTTGTGATCTGGAAATCAGAGGAGCTGGTGACATTCTCGGAGGTGAACAATCGGGTCATATAGAGGCCATTGGTCTCGAACTTTATATGGAACTCTTAAAAGAGGCGATTGCTGAACTCAAAGGCGAAAAGAGAATTGGAAATCGTAATATTGAAATTTCTGCACCTTTTCCAAGTTATATTCCAAATGATTATATTGAAAATTCCGGTGAAAGACTTAAAACATACAAGAAGCTTTCGAACTGTACCGATATTGAATCTCTAAAAAAGATGGAAGAGGATCTTCTTGATATCTATGGTGCTCATCCTACACCACTTAAAAATCTTTTTGCGCTACTTGAATCAAGAAATATCCTCCAAGAAACAGGGCTTTCATCTTGTAAGGTAGTAGGCACTTCTGTGATTTATCAGTTTGATAAAGGAATTCTTGACAGCGATGTTCAACTAAGAAACAAAGTTGTCGAAATTTTCTTATCTCAACCAAAAAAATATCAGTTCACCCCCGACTACAAGGTTCATTACAGCCACGGGTCAGAAGTTGACGGAGATACTCTGATAAGTCTTGCTCAAAATATTGCGGGGCAAATTCAACCATGTTAGCGTTTTTATTAGCAACTATTTCATAATTTGTTAAAATAGTTATAACTACGAACCATTTTTACGGGGAATGCCAATGCTTCGCCTTATTACAATTGTCGCCTTTATGATTTTTCCTTTTGTCGCTGATGCAGCTAAGAGTGATGCTGTGGTAGCAACAGTTAATGGATCCAAAATTACTAAAGATGAACTTGATGAAGCCTACAGACAAAGACTGCTCTTTGTTAATGATAAACCAGCCAGAAAAGAAGATGTTTTAAATGAACTCATCAATAGAAGGCTGGGGATTTCTAGAGCTAGAAAAAACAAGCTCGATGAAGATCCTACGGTCAGATATAAGATGGAAGACATCATGTATCATGCTCAAATCTCAAAAGACCTTGAGCCTAAACTCAAGAAAATTTCAGTTACTGATGATGATGTAAAAAAATATTACGAAGATAATCCTGAGTACAGAACTGCTCACATTCTCTTTAGAGTTAGGGCCCAACCAGATGATGTAGAAGTTGAAGAGGCTCTAAAGAAAGCGATTGAAGTATACAATACTCTTAAAAAGAATCCTGGAAAGTTTGCTGAACTTGCCAACAAGTTCTCACAAAGTAGTACTGCTCCAAGTGGGGGAGATATGGGATTCCAACCGGCCATCAGATTGGCTCCAGAATATTTTGAAGCCATTAAAGGTAAGGCCAATGAGTATATTTCTCCACCAGTTAGAACTCAGTTTGGTTACCATATCATCAAGATCCTAGCTAAGAAGGATTTCAAGTCAGTTAACATGCCGCTCTATAAGAAAATTGTCTATGACAAGAAAAGAGACTCAGTTCTTGCTAAATATTTCGATGATTTGAGAAAAGGCGCCAACATCTCAGTTGAAGATAAGCTGATCAAATAATCTAAGATTACACTTTCTATGTATATTAAAGAAAAGCGGCTTGTAGGAGCCGCTTTTTTTATCTATTTTATATCTCTATGATGAGATCACTTAAAACTTTATTGTTCGCTGCACTATTATTCTCAACCCAATCGCAAGCCAAGCTGCTCGATAAGGTTGTTGCTGTCTTCAATGACAAAGTCATTACACATTCTCAAGTTAAGAGAATTTCTTCCAATATGCCGGCTAGAAGAAATATTTCTCCTGTCATTTATAACAAAGCTAAAATGAGTGAAATGGAGTTGGCTGAATTGATCACTCATCGTTATATGATCAGGGCCAGACTAAGTGAAATTGGTTACATCATTGAAGATGATCAGGTTGAATCTCAAATTAAGTCTACTGAGAAAAGACTTAGACTAAATAGAGCGGCACTTCTTCAATTTTTGAATTCAAACAATATGACCTTTGATGAATATTTTGAAATCATTAGAGAAACAATTGAGTTCAATATTTTTAATTCCAGAATTATTCAGCCACTAATCTCAATTACGGATCAAGAAATCAAAAATAGATTCTATAGAATGAATGTCAATAACAAGACACTCAACTTCAGATACAATTTGGTTGATTTCTCATTCCCTAGAAACAAGATGAGTGGAGCTATGAAGGGTAACTTCAAAGAGATGCTTACAAAGTTTCAAACTACTGGAATCCTTCCAGAGCGTTTTAAAGAATTAACTACAAACGTTTTAGGTAATATAACTGAAGATGGACTTACCAATGACCTAAAGAGACTATTGAAAAGAACTGACGAAGGTAGTTTTAGTAGTGTCATTCTAATTGGTGATGCATACCACGTTTTCTTTGTTAAAAAGAAAGATCTTGTTGCCAGTGAAGTTTTCAAGCGGGCCAAGCCTCAAATCAAACAGCAAATTTTCGAAGAGGAAGCTCAAAAAGTAACCGAACTGTGGTTCAAAAGAGAACAAAACAGGCATTACCTCAAATATTTTCTCTAGAGGCATAAATGATTCTGGTTACCCAGGGTTCTAGGCCATCTATTGGTTTAGAAGTCTTCTTTAAAAGCTTTCTCTCTATTGAAAAGCTCTATCAGAGTCATTTTAAGCTTTTTGCCTGCAAGTCTGATGTTGAAAAAACCCTTTCTTCATTAAACATTCCATATTCAATTGAAAAAGATTCATTAAAATTATCTACTCGTTCAATCAATACAAATTGGGTAGAAGATTCAAAGCCAACACTCAACTCTCTACTGTCGGCGCTTTCTGAAATCAGTTCAACAGATACGCTCGTCACACTTCCTAGTGATAAAAAATCTTTCCAGCATGGAGAGACCAATTACAGTGGGTATACACAATTTTTTCGATATCATTTCAAGAAAGAAAACCTTTGCATGGTTTTTAAGGGTCGGGAAAATTCAATTGGTCTCATTACAGATCATATTGCTCTCAAAGACGTTCCAAGTATTTCTTCAGAACTTATTATTAAACGGGCCCAAACAATGCTCGAATCGAGTCTCTATAAAAGTACCCAATCAATACTATTTTCAGGATTGAATCCACACTGTGGAGAAGATGGACTCATTGGATCAGAAGACTCTGTAGTGACTGAAGCTTTACATGAACTTGAAAAAGCATATCCTTCCAAAAAGTTTATTGGCCCATTACCAGCAGATACCATCTGGAAGCATGACTCGTTCAGCAAATCTGATTCATTCACTTTTTTCATGTATCACGACCAAGGTCTTGGTGTATTCAAGACTAAGAATAAACTCATTGGTGCGAACATCACTCTAGGCTTGGATTTTTTGAGAATGAGCGTTGACCACGGAACCGCACCTGATATTGCTTATAAAAATTCTGCTGACTACAGTGGATGCTTGTTTGTTTTAAAAGAAGCTATAAAGAGGGAGATTGGTCAATGAACCAAGATTCAATCAACGTCACGAAAGCGAATGTTCACAATCTTAATGAAGTATCCATTAAAATACCGAAGAACACCCTTACTGTTATTACAGGGCCTAGTGGCTCTGGAAAGTCATCTCTTGCATTTGATACCATCTATGTAGAAGGACAGAGACGTTATATTGAAAGTTTAAGCAGCTATGCCAGACAATTTTTGGGACAATATCAAGCCCCGGACGTAGAGAGTATTACCGGTCTTTCTCCAGCAATTGCTATTGATCAAAAAACGAGTTCAAGAAATCCTAGATCAACCGTTGGTACCATAACTGAGATTTTTGATTACATGCGTGTTCTCTTTGCTCGCGTTGGAACTCTTTATTGTCCAGAATCAGGAGAGGAAGTCAAAAGACATACTCCTCCTGAAATCGTCAGAGATATCTTGAAGCACAAAGAGAAATCTAAAGTCTTTATCCTTTCAAAAATCGTTGATGGAACACATAAAGAGTTGGATTTTCAGATCAAAAAGTTTCTTTCATTAGGTTTTTCAAGAGTTAGAATTGATGGTGAAGTCATGACCATCGATGATGAGATTAAGCTACCAAGGACAGGAACTCACTCCCTTGAACTGGTTGTTGATAGAATTCTTCTCAAAGAAGGTGTTGAAAAAAGACTAACTGATAGTGTCGAGCACGCCTTAAAGCTTGGTGACGGAATCATTACCGTACTAGTCGAAGAAAAAGAGTTTGTTTATTCCGAAAAAAACATGGCACCCAAAAGTGGTAATGTCTATCCCGATCTGGAGCCAAGACTTTTCTCATTCAATTCACCACTAGGTGCTTGTCCTACTTGTAATGGACTTGGCGAAAGTAAGACCTTTGATCATGATCTACTACTATTCGATGAAAATCTCTCTATCCCTGATGGGGCCATTCCTGTCATCACTAAAAGGAATTCATTTCTTTTTAAGATGGTAGAAAATATGGCAGAGCAGGAGAAAATCGATTTTGACACTCCTTACAAGAAATTGCCCAAGAAATTTAAAGATCTTCTTTTTGAAGGCTCAGACACCATTTATGAATTCAATTTCCAAAGTGAAAACTCAAAATTTCAATTCAAAAAATCATTCCCAGGCTTAATCACCTGGCTTGAGAAAAAGTTTCTTGAAACTGGATCTGAAAGAGTGAGAAAAAGTCTTGAAGAATATATGAACATCAAGACCTGTCGAAGTTGTAATGGGTTGAGATTGAATAAAGTGGCACTCTCTACTCTTATTGATAAGAAAAACATTATGGAACTTTGTGTTTTCAGCATTGAAGATGCATCAAAGTTTTTCAGCACCCTTAAGCTTGAAGGTGAAAAGAAATTGATTGGTGAAAAGCTTATAAAGGAAGTTTCGAATCGACTCAACTTTCTTGTCGACGTAGGACTTGGCTACCTTTCACTTAATCGTTCCGCTGCTTCACTCAGTGGGGGAGAGAGCCAGAGGATTCGTCTTGCCACCCAAATTGGTTCAGCTCTTTCTGGTGTTCTCTACGTACTTGATGAGCCATCAATTGGTCTGCATCAAAGAGATAATCAGCGACTTATTGAAACCATGAAAAATCTTAGAGATATTGGAAATACTGTTCTCGTTGTTGAACATGATGAAGAAACAATGCGTGAATCAGACTATATTATTGACATGGGACCAGGTGCAGGGATTCATGGTGGAACTATTGTAGCTCACGGCACTCCAAGCGAAATCCTAAAGAAGAAAACTGTCACCAGTAATTATCTCAATGGTAATGTAGAGATAACAATTCCAGACACTAGAAGAGCTGCAAAAAAGTTCATCAAGCTATTAGGCGCAAAAGATAACAACCTTCAAAAAATCGATGTTGAAATTCCACTATCTACTCTCACGTGCATTACTGGAGTTAGCGGAAGTGGCAAGTCTACACTTGTTCACAATGTTCTAACACCTGCTGTTCGGGCCTATCTTTCACGCAAAGACAAGCAGCTCTATCATCGCAATAATTACCGTGCGATTACGGGTCTGTCGGATATTAAGAGTATTATTGAATTGGACCAGAGTCCTATTGGGCGAACTCCACATTCAAACCCTGCTACATACTCTGGCGTTTTTGATGAGATCAGAACCCTTTATAGCAAGACTCCCGAATCCCAAGTTCGTGGTTATAAACCAGGTCGCTTTAGTTTCAATGTGAAAGGCGGTCGATGTGAAGCTTGCGAAGGTAATGGTGTTAAAAAAATTGAAATGCATTTTCTTCCTGATGTTTTTATCGAATGTAGTGAATGTAGAGGAACTCGTTTTAACAAAGAAACTCTATCGATTCTTTACAAGGGTAAAAGTATTTCTGATGTTCTAAATATGACTATTGAAGAAGGTCATGATTTCTTCTCCAATCACACAAAGATGAAAAGAATTTTGGGCACCATGGTTTCTGTGGGTCTTGGTTATATGAAGCTTGGTCAACCTGCCACAACTCTTAGTGGGGGAGAGGCCCAGCGATTAAAACTGAGTAAAGAACTAGCGAAGAAGACTCGAGGGCATACTCTTTATATTCTTGATGAGCCAACCACCGGTCTACACTTTGAAGACATTCGAGTACTTCTTGATGCAATCAACTCACTAGTTGCTGATGATAACACTGTCATAATTATTGAGCACAATCTTGATGTAATCAAATCAGCTGACCATGTCATTGACTTAGGTCCAGAAGGTGGCCAGGGTGGTGGAGCAATTGTCGCTACAGGGACACCAGAAGAGGTTTCAAAAGTTAAGGGAAGCTTTACTGGAAAATATTTAAAAAAAGTTCTTAAGTGATGATTTCTGATCCCAATCACCCAGACTTGGCAATTTATAGTACTCTTAGAAAAGATTCATTAAATGACGGGCTCTTTGTTGCTGAAAGCTTGAAGGTAGTCAAGAAGCTAATCGATTCAGATTATGAATTGGTTTCTCTTCTTGTTTCAGAATCTTTCTTAAGTGAAAATTCTGACTTTCTTTCTGATAAAGATTATCAGGTTGTTTCTGACGCTGTTTCCGAAAGTATGACCGGTAAAAAATATCACAAGGGAATTATGGCCATTGGTAAAATGAAGCCATTCATATCCCTTGAAAATTTGGATGGACCAATTCTTGTCTTAAATGGATTAACTTCACCTGAGAATGTCGGGGCAATGATGAGAAATGCCGCGGGCTTTGGGGTCAAGAATGTTCTATTTGATCACAGGACTTGTCATCCTTTTCTTAAGCGATGCATTCGTGTCGGTATGGGAAATACATTCTTTTTGAATTTTTATGAGTCACATGATCTTAGATCAGATTTGTTAGAGCTCAAAGAATTTGGCTACCAAATCATAGGCACGGCCAATGAGAGTAATTCAATCTCATTAAGAGAATTCAAGTTCCCAAAAGATTCTGCATTAATTATCGGTAGTGAAGGAGACGGGATGGATGAAGAAATCAAGGCATGCAGTGATGTCCTATTGAAGATTCCTATGATTGAAGGAGTTCAACATTTCAACGCTGCATGCGCATCAGCAGTTTTTCTCTACGAAATCTCTCAGAGTTCAAATCTTCTGTAGAGACTTCCCATTTCGATGGCACTCATTGCTGCGTCCCATCCCTTGTTTCCTGCTTTGGTTCCAGCTCTCTCAATGGCTTGTTCTAGATTATCAGTTGTAATCACACCAAAGATCACAGGAATTTCAGTATCAAGACTTACTTTTGAACAACCCTTTGCAACTTCTGCTGATACAAAATCAAAATGCGGAGTTGTTCCTCTGATAACTGCACCAAGGCAGATGATCGCATCATATTTTTTTGTTTGAGCTAGTTTTTTTGCGGCCAATGGAATTTCAAAGCTTCCTGGAACCCATGCTGTATCAACATTATTAAGATCGGCCTTATGTCTTTTTAGACAATCATAAGCACCGTCGAGAAGTTTTCCAGAAATAAATTCATTAAAACGTCCTACAACGATTCCAAATTTTAGACCTTCAGCGTTTAAATGACCTTCAAGTATTTGAGCCATAGTGATTCTCCACATTTGAATAGAAAGAGTTTGATAAGATCTTTCTTTTATAATCGATTAAATCTTCGATTGAGATAATTTTTAAATTATGTGTTTTCGCAAACTCCAAAAGTTGCGGAAGTCTTGCGAGTGTTCCATCTGGATTAAGGATTTCACAAATAACACCACAAGCTTTGAAGCCGGCCATTCGTGATAAATCAACTGCTGCTTCTGTGTGACCAGGCCTCTCAAGAACCCCACCATCTTTTGCAATCAATGGAAAAATGTGTCCAGGACGACAAAGATCATCTGCACCCATATTGTCATCTACCAGAGTTTTTACAGTGAGGGCCCTGTCTGCAGATGAAATTCCCGTACCGCCGTGAACTGAATCAATCGAAACTGTAAATGCGGTAGAGTGAACTGAATCATTATCTTTTACCATTGGGTCGAGTTGATACTTCTTTGCAATGGCAGATGAAACCGGAGCGCAAATCAAACCTTTTCCATAATTTGCCATAAAAGTAATATCGTCAGCTGTACACTTTTCAGCGGACATGATGAGATCACCTTCGTTTTCACGATTCTCATCATCAACTACGATAACCATTTTACCGTTTTCAATTTCAAGAATAGCTTCTTCGATTTTATTCAACATTTAAAAACCCTGTTCAGAAAGCCAGTTCATCGTAATTTTTGATTCTGGATTCTGTTTGTTGGCATAATTAAGCATGTTTTCCACATATTTAGCCAATATATCAACTTCAATATTTACGAGATCCCCAACTTGTCTGTGTTGTAAGATCGTGTTTGCCCAAGTGTGTGGAATTATTGAAAGCCTAAACACACATTCATCCATCTGATGTTCTGCAATAGTCAAACTGATACCATCGATAGCAACTGAACCTTCGGCAACAAAGTAGCGACCTAGCTCCTTTGGGTAAGAAACACTAAGCATATAGTTTTGCCCAAGATTCCTGATTTCAGAAATTTTTCCAAAACCATTAACGTGACCCTGGACCATATGGCCACCCAAACGATCACTTGCCCTTAGGGCAAGCTCTGTATTCACAACATCATTTGGTTTCAAATTACCAAGTGTCGTTTTCTCAAGTGTTGTATGAACGGCCTGAAAAGTGACGAGATCACCATTAATCTGAGTCGCTGTCTGGCAGACTCCGTTTACTGCTACTGAATCATCAATTTTGATTTGTTTATCAGCACCTTTAAATTCAATCGTAAAAGTCTTTCCTTCCTTGTTAGGATGGATCTCTTTTACTTTAGAAATTTGCTGAATCAATCCCGTAAACATCAGTTCAAACCTTCAGCTTCAATGATGATTTGATTGTTAATCATCTCGTATCTTGGATTTCTAAGACTTAATGCCTCTTCCATATTTTCTGTATCACTTTCAAAAAAGCTTCTTCCATTTCCAATCACTTTTGGGGCAATGAAAATCGAGAGCTTGTCATATTCTTTGGCTTCTATAAACTGAGTGAGAAGGGTTGGTCCACCTTCAATCAAAATGCTTCCAATTTTTTCACTGGCAAGGGCAGTCAATATTTCAGATGGCTTAAGCCAATTACCTTCTCCTGAAACGGGAATAAACTTCACTCCTCTTTCTTCTAGGAGTTTGATTTTTGCCTCTTCGGTCACAGAGTATTTTCTCTTTCTAAAAACCATCATGGTCTTTGAAACATACTTGTCATTAAAGAGATTATAATGAGTTTCAAGTCCGGCAGGATCGCCAATTACAATACGCCAAGGAACTTTTCCCTTATCTAGGCCATAACGAATCGTGAGACTTGGGTTATCATTAATTAATGTTTCTTTACCAATAACAACCGCGTCGTACTTGAATCGCAATTCATGAACTTTTTTTCTGGCATCTTCATCAGTTATCCACTTTGAAGAACCGGTACTCGTCACCATTTTTCCATCAAGAGTTTGGGCGAGCTTCAAGTGAACATATGATTTTTTTTCGACAATAAATTTTTCAAAAGCAGCATTTAGTTCGTGGCAATCATTGGCCAGAACACCAACATCAACCTTGAAACCTTGATTGCGAAGATAGTCTACACCTTTGCCGGCCACTTCAGGATTGGGATCAAGTGCTCCCACAACAATTCTCTTTAGAGGCAAGTCTTTCAAAGCTTCAGTACAGGGTGGTGTTTTTTTATTTGTGTGACAGCACGGTTCCAGGGTGACATAGAGTGTTGCATTATCGATTGACTCAGTTGCACTCTTAATTGCATTTATCTCCGCATGAGCTTCGCCACATCTCTCGTGATAACCTTTTCCAATGACCCTAGAATCTTTAACTAGCACCGCTCCCACCATAGGGTTAGGGGAGACCATTCCTTCGCCTTTACGGGCGAGGTAGAGCGCTTCCTGCATGTAGATGGTATCGAGCGTTTTGTCCTTCATAGGCGCTCTTTAAACCTTTTCTTTTGCGCAATGTCATTGTGCAGAGTTTCAATAGTTGTGGTTCAAAATTTAGGCAAGGGTCTTAAAATGAAAAAGCACCCTGAGCGGGTGCTTTCGTATGTATAAATCTACGTAATTTCGAAATTATACTAGGAACACTGAGATAAGTGTAAAGATCACAAGTGATTCCATAAGTGCAAGACCAAGAATCATTGGAGTTTGGATCTTATCAGCAGCTGAAGGGTTTCTAGCGATCCCGTCAAGAGCTACAGAAGCAGCAGCTGACTGAGCAGCAGTACCACCAAAAGCAGCGATAGCCATTGCGAAGAAATAAGCTACGTACTTAACAGATGTGTCAGACATTCCACCTGTAGCACCAAAAGCGGTAGAAGCTACAAGCATTAGTGGAAGAACAAAAGCAAAACCAAGTGCAAGATTTTTCATTTTAATACTCCTTAAATGAAATAATTAATGGGCATGAGCTTCATCATGATCGTGATGTGCCGTAGCCAGACTTATATAAACCATTGATAACATCGTGAACACATAGGCCTGAATAAAACAAACCAAGAGTCCAAGAATGTAAAAAGGCATTGGAACAAAAAGCGAAAGCTTAAGCCCTAGAACCTCAAGTCCAGAGAATGTTTCCAAAACCTTGTGGTCACCCATCATGTTCCCTTGCAAACGTAGTGCAAGTGACATTGGACGGATGAAGTTAGAAAGAATTTCAATCGGGAAGATAAGGAATGCCAAGTACCATAGAGGTCCTGCAAAGTGCTTCAGGTAATTAATTGTCCCAAGCTCCTTACAACCTTTAACGTTATAGTAAAGAAATGAAAAACAACCCAAAGCAAGAGTTGTGTTCAAAGTTTCAGTTGGAGGAAGAAATCCTGGAAACAAACCAATAAGGTTAGAAAGGAAAATCAAAATGAAAATAGTCGCAACAAACTGGAAATACTTTGGAGCGTCTCTTTCACCTAAAACAGCATTACACTGAGTATAGATAAACTTTCCATAGAGTTCGACCATGTTTCTAAAAGTGATTCCTTTGTCAGGAATAACAACATTGGAAACTTTTGCAATTTTTGCTCTGTAAGTAAGACCTACTACAGACAAAAGCAAACCAATGAAAATAAAAGTAAGAATGTGCTCTGGAATATGGAAAGAGTGGGCAACTGTCCCGATCCATCTGAATCCAGAACCTGCTTGAGAATCAAAGCTCAGAAATAATAATGAAAGCGCAGCAAGTTTTTTCATTTTTTCTCTACCGGTTCACCCTGCTTCAAGCTGAAGCCGAGCGCAAATATTTGAATTACGTAATTAAGTACCGGAATGATTATCCTATTCCCCATAAAATGTACACCCAAAGTTATCCCTGCTATCAGGACGACTAACTTACCGATGCCCAGTGTTATCATTGATCCCTTGCTATATATCTTCTCTTCTTCGGGAGCAGTCATCTCCAAAACAATTTCGGTTAACATCATCTGATTTAGAAGTGCTGCAACATAAATAATGAATATGCCCACAACTTCTGAGGTGTTGCGAGCGAAGAGACAGCAGAATGCCGTAGAAATCATTGTAATTACAATGTACTTACGAAAATCAACCTTTGTTTTTAAACGCATAATAAACCATAAGAAAAAGGATATTTCCTATTACTAGTAAAAAGACCAAGATGGCCACCAGCTTAGAAATATATCCCTGTCCTACGGCCCAAAAGAGTGATGCCGCTGCGCCAAAAATTGTCGAAGGGAGGCTAAGAGCAAGGCCTAAGGTTTTTACCCATTTGCGATCTATTTTCAACTTATCGTTTCCTGGCAATTCTTCGTTGATAGATAGCATTGAGTCGACTCTGAATAACTTCAGTGTTTGGGTATTCGCCCAGAATTGAATAGTAGATATTGTAAGCCTTTTTTAAGGCCTCAAGTGTTTCATAAGCATTGGCCATTAAAAATTTAGCTTCAACTACATAATCCTTACGATCTTCTCTTTGAACATATTGATTCCAAAATGAAATCGCCTGTCTCCATTCCTTTTTTTCGAAATGAATCATCCCCATTTGAAAAAGAGAATCGACCTGATGTTCATGTCCTTTGGAATTTAAGATCTGTTTGAATTTTTCAATCGCTTCATCATATTTTTTCATTTTGGACAAAGAAAGGGCCCAGCGATACTGATAGAAATCTTGTTCGTTAAGTCTCGGTTCAAAGTTTGAAAGTCTTTGATAACTACTGACTGCTTGAGTGAAGTCTTTCAAGTAAGTGAAAGATATATCGCCTAATTTCTCTTCAGACTTAACAAGCCAGAGGGGGTCATCTGTGGTTTCTTTAACTTTTTTATAATACTCAACAGCTTTTCTGTTATTCCCCATGTTGATTGAGTAAACCTCACCAAGCTGGTAATAAATTTTTACTTTGAGTTCTTTTTCTGGGTTTGCTTCCAGGATACTTTGATAAATTGCAATTGATTCGTTGTAACGTTGTTCTTGGAGAAGTTTCTGTGCCTCAAGAATTCGTTTGTGAAATCTTGGTGTAAAGTCGGCAACAAGAATAAGAAGGAGGAGTGCAACGACTCCTCCTAAAATTGTTTTTCTAAGACTCATCTTCTTCCGGATCGACGATTTTTTCAATCGCCACAACCGATTCTCCATCTTTCAATTTGATGATTCGAACACCTTGAGTTGCTCTACCCATCAAGCTGATTCCAGAAATTTTAGTTCTAATCACCTGACCTTTGTCAGTAATGATCATAAGATCATCTTTATCAGTAACAGGTTTAATGGCTATGATCTGACCATTCTTTTCAGTCAATCTCATTGCAAGAATACCTTTACCGCCTCTTGTTTGCTTTCTGTATTGTGATGTTGATGTACGTTTACCGTAACCTTTTTGAGTCACAGTAAGGATCTCAACAGAATCATCGATAATTTCCATACCGATAATTCTCTCTTCATCATCAAGCTGAATGCCTTTTACACCTTGAGATACTCTACCCATTGGTCTTGCATCACTCTCAGCAAATCTGATGATTTTTCCTGATGTAGAACAGAGAAGAACATCTTTTTTACCGTCAGTAACTTTAACTTCAAGTACCGAGTCTCCATCCATTACTTTGATTGCTCTAAGACCTGATTGCTTGATGCGCTTGTATTCTGCTAGTTCCGTTTTCTTCACGAGGCCTCTCTCAGTTGAGAACATGAGAAATTTTCCGTCGAAATCAGAATCTGATTGGATACAAACAATTGCTTTGACCTTTTCACCAGATGGAATCTGGATAAGGTTGGCAATATTTCTTCCCTTGGTTGTTCGTGCACCTTCAGGAATTTGATAAACTTTTTGCGAGAAAACTTGTCCACGAGTAGTAAAGAAAAGAATTGTGGAGTGAGTATTGGCAATAAAGATATCAGTAAAGAAATCCTCATCTCCTCCAGAACCTTTAACTCCTGTTCCGCCTCGTTTTTGAGTTTTATAAGTATCAGTTGGCATTCTCTTGATGTAACCCTTGTGAGTAATTGTGACGATTACATCTTCTTCTTTAACAAGATCTTCCATCTGGATCTCGTCGGCCTTGCCAACAATTTCAGTTCTTCGCTCATCACCGTAAGACTCAACAACTTCCTGGAATTCTTCCTTGATGATACTTCTAATCAGTTCTTCACTATTCAAGATACCTTCAAGTCTGGCGATTTCTTCCATGATAGCTTTGTAGTCAGCGATGATTTTATCTCTTTCAAGACCAGTAAGCCTTTGTAGTCTCATATCAAGAATGGCTTGAGCTTGAATTTCAGACAACGTGTATGTCGTCATCAATTTAGTTTTAGCTTCAGCCGGGCCTTGAGATTTTTTAATCATCTCAACGATTTCATCGATATTTTCTACAGCTGTTTTCAAACCTTCAAGAATATGAGCTCTTTCTTTGGCTTTTTTAAGTTCATAAACTGTTCTTCTGATAACAACTTCACGTCTGTGATCAATAAAACAATTCAGCTGCTCTTTAAGATCAAGAACTTTTGGTGAACCATTACTAATAGAAAGAAAAATAATCCCGAAAGATGTTTGAAGCTGAGTCATTTTGTACAATCTGTTCAAAATCACACTGCCGATTTCACCTTTCTTCAGATCGATGGCAACTCTGATACCTTCACGAGAAGATTCATCTCGTAGATCCGAGATACCTGTAATTTGTTTCCCGTTAACAAGCTCAGCAATTTTTTCAATCAACTTGGCTTTGTTAACCTGATAGGGGAGTTCTGAGATGACAATTCTTTCTCTATCTCCACTTTTCCCATATGTTTCAATATCAGTTTTCGCTCTGATCTGAATTACACCTTTACCAGTTTTATAGGCTGATTTGATTCCTTCAGTTCCATGAATTGATCCCGCAGTAGGGAAGTCTGGACCTGGAATGTATCTCATAAGAGCATCAACGGAGAGAGTTGGATCGTCTAGAAGAGCAATCAACCCATTCATCACTTCAGTCAAGTTATGTGGAGGAATGTTTGTGGCCATACCAACAGCGATACCTGCAGAACCGTTAACTAGAAGGTTTGGAACTTTCGTTGGAAGAACTTTTGGCTCTTTTAACGAGTCATCGTAGTTTGGTTGCCAATCAACTGTTTCTTTATCCAGGTCACGAAGAAGTTCTTCTGAAAGTTTCTTCATTCTGATTTCGGTATACCTCATGGCGGCTGCGTTATCACCGTCAATTGAACCAAAGTTACCTTGTCCATCAACGAGCGGGTATCTCATTGAGAAATCCTGAGCAAGACGGACAATCGTATTATAAACGGCAGAGTCACCATGCGGGTGATACTTACCAATCACGTCACCAACAACCCTGGCTGACTTAAGGAATGGTTTATTATGGTAGTTTCCAAGTGAGTGCATGGCATAGAGTACTCTTCTATGCACAGGCTTTAGACCGTCTCGAACATCTGGAAGGGCACGCCCAACAATTACCGACATGGCATAGTCGAGGTAACAGCTTCGCATTTCATCTTGGATGGCGATTGGTGCTACTTTACCGTCATTTGGATTTTCTGGTGTGTTATTTTCGTCACTCATATTTAGTCTTTCCTATTAAACGTCTAGATTTCTAACATTCAATGCGTTGTCTTCAACGAATTGACGTCTAGGTTCTACAGCATCACCCATAAGAACAGAGAATACTTGATCAGCTTCAATTGAATCTTCAATTTTCACTTGTAGTAGTGTTCTGTTTTCAGGATTCATGGTTGTTTCCCAAAGTTGTTCTGGGTTCATCTCACCAAGACCTTTATAGCGCTGGATGTAGGCACCTTGTTTTCCATCATCGAGAATGAACTGTGAAAAATCTTTCAAAGATTCAAACTCTCTTGGATCTTTTTTATCTTTATCAAATTTGATTTTTGCAGAAAGATATTTTTTGATTCCGTCGTAGCTGTTTAAAAGATCTGCAAACTCAGGTGACTCAAGGAAATATCTGTTCATCTTGAATCTTTTGATTCTTGCCGTTGTTTTCACTGTGATTCGTACGAAATTGTTTTTGCTATCTGCATCTTCTTCAATTTCAAAAGCATAAGATCTAAGAGTGTTCTTTTCTTGCTCTTTAAAGAAAGCCGTTAGGGCATCCAACTCTTTTTGAAGAGCTGTCTTATCTTTCAAAATTTCAGCATTAATTTTTGAGTTCTCAATAATTTGCTTCAATAGATAAGTATCAAAGTGAACATCGTAGGAACTCAAATTTCCAGTATAAGATCTATACTTATTGATAAGCTTCATCGCTTCTTCGTTATCAATTTTTGTTCCATCAATCGTTATGACAGAATCTTCAATTGAATTTGTAACAAGGAACGCATCAAGTTCTTTATCATCTTTAAGATATCTTTCAGCTTTTCCTTTTTTATACTTATAGAGTGGTGGTTGTGCGATATACACATATCCGTTCTCGATAAGCTCAGGAAACTGTCTATAAAGAAGTGTTAGTAGAAGAGTTCTGATGTGTGAACCGTCAACGTCGGCATCGGTCATGATGACGATTTTATGATAACGAAGTTTGGCAATATCAAAGCTTTGCTTACCAATACCACAACCAAGGGCCTGAACAAGCATCTTGATTTCAGCGTTCGCCAACATCTTATCGTATCTGGCTTTTTCAACGTTTAGAATTTTACCTTTTAGAGGTAGAACCGCCTGAATTTTTCTATCTCGGCCCTGCTTGGCGGAACCACCGGCCGAGTCACCTTCCACTATGTAGAGTTCGCAAAGGGCTGGATCTTTTTCCTGGCAGTCAGCCATTTTTCCTGGAAGACCACCCATCTCAAGTGCGGATTTTCTTCGGGTCAATTCCCTTGCTCGCCTAGCTGCTTCTCTTGCGGCAGCAGCATCAACAGATTTTCTGATGATAGTTTTAGCGGTGTTTGGATTTTCTTCGAAGTATGATTTCAGACCGTCACCCACAAGTGAGTTTACGATACCTTCTACTTCTGAGTTACCAAGTTTATCTTTAGTCTGACCTTCAAATTGAAGCTCAGGAAGCTTAACTGAAATAATCGCAGTCAAACCTTCTCTCATATCATCACCAGTTAAATTGGTTTTGATACCCTTCAATAGATTATTGTCTTTTGCGTATGCATTCAAAACTCTGGTCAAAGCAGTTTTGAAACCTGAAATATGCGTCCCACCACCTGGAGTACAAATAGCATTGGCATAACCTGATAGAACTTCATTATATGAGTCAGTCCATTGAAGAGAAATTTCAACTTCGTAATCTTCTCTCGACTGAGTAATATATATTGGTTTTTTATGAACAGGGTTTTTTGCTCTATTCAACCACTCAACGAATGCAACTAATCCGCCTTCGAAATGGAAAGTTTCTTTCTTCTCATTTCGCTCATCCTTTAGATTGATTTTCAAACCTTTATTAAGGAAAGCCATCTCTCTAAATCTGTTGGCAAGAGTATCGTAATTGAATTCATGAACTTCAAAAATTTCATTATTTGGTTTGAAAGTTACGGCCGTTCCGTTTCTTCCACCTGGCTCCATGTCTCCAGTCACTTTCAAAGGTTCTTTAGCTACACCTTTTTCAAAAGTTACTGAATGCACTTTTCCGTCTTTTCTAATTTCTAATTTTACCCACTTTGAAAGTGCGTTCACAACAGCAGCACCCACTCCGTGAAGACCACCAGAAACTTTGTAAGCTCCACCTTCTTCATTGAATTTCCCACCAGCGTGAAGCTTGGTATAAACCAATTCCGCTGCAGAAATTCCTTCTTTTGGGTGAATTCCTGTAGGAATACCTCTACCGTTATCAATAACAGTTACAGAGTTATCCACATGAATGATGACTTTGATTTCATCACAGTAACCAGCAAGTGCCTCGTCAACTGCATTGTCTACGATTTCGTAAACACAATGATGAAGTCCTCTGTTACCGGTGTCACCGATATACATCCCAGGTCTTTTCCTTACTGCCTCAAGACCCTCGAGGACGCTAATCTGGTCGGCGGTATAATTCTCGCCAACCTTTGAAATGGATTCAGTTGAATTTTCCAAGCTTGCTCCTAAAAAAATAAATGTCTTCTTGAAATTTATTGGATGATCGATCCAGCATCGACATGTATACGGTTCGCTCCTTCGATCCTATCCAATTCCTCCTTAAATTTTTCATTGGCAGTTGTGATCAACACTTGGAATTCCCGCTTTTCCAAATAATCAACCAACCGCTTCCAACGATACCTGTCTAGCTCTCCTGAGACGTCGTCTATAAGTACTATAGGGAAGGACTTGTATTTATACCTAAAGAGCTCGATATAGGCAAATAAGAGGCTGAGATAGCTCATTTTTTGCTGACCTAAAGAACAATAATCGAAAGAATTAAGACCATCAAAAAGAAGCGTGTAGTCATCTTTGTGAATACAGTAAGTCGTATGCCCTGCGTCTTCATCTTTTTGACGTCGTTCGTCGAGCATATTGAGAAGATAGCTTTCATCAAGCTGAGTAAGTCTCGTATCCAAAATGATTTGGAGATCATGTTCTTCAGAAAATATGGTCTTGAAGGTTTCTGCACAAAAAGGCCTGATCTCTTCAAGAAATACCATTCTCTTGTGGGTGAGGGGTACTGCATAGGTTACGATTTGTTGATCATACGCCCTGACCATTTCTCTGAATCTTGCAGGTTTCTTTTTTAAAAGCACATTTCTTTGGCGAAGGGCCGAGTTGTACTTACTTAGAGCACGTTTATATTCTGGATCCAACATTGATAAATAAGTATCAATAAAGGACCTTCTAAACGCAGCTAAATTGTGAAACTGATAACTATCAAATGGATTGATGAATAGTAGTTTGATTTCTGGAATTTTTTTAACTGGTTTTCCATTAACAAAATAAAACGATGAGTCGTTATTCATCTTGGCCGAATAGCTCATTGGTGTTTCATCTTCATCTTTGAACACAGATGAAAATAATATTTCAGGTTGTTCACCATCAATTCCTAAGTATTGTGGAAAACCTGTATTTTTACGAAAAGATTTCTTAGTGGCCAATACGTGTATGGCTTCAAGGATATTTGTCTTACCATTACCATTTTCACCCAGGATACAATTTATTCCTGGGCTGAAGTGAATGATATCTGATTGCAGGTTACGAAAATTTGTTACCTGGAGTTTATCAACCTTGTATGTCATTAGAGCTTAAGTGGCATAATGATCCCCAGATAATTTGGAATCTTGTCTGATTTCAAAATAATGGGAGTAAGTTCATTATTTATTTCAAATTCAACATCACCTTCATCAAAAGTTGCTAATGAATCCATGAGATACTTGGCATTAAAACCAATTTCCATCTCATCTCCATCATAATTAACTTGAATTGTTTCTCTGGCATCTCCAAGAGAAGGGTGATTAGCAGATAGAGTAAGTTCTCTATTTCCAATATGCATTCTTACACCATTGGATTTTTCATTAGACATGATTTTGATTCTTCTAACCGCATCTAAAAATAAATTTCTATCAGCAACCATTTTGAAGCTGGTTTTGTTTGGTATAACGGCTTGGTACTTTGGATACTCTCTCGCAATCAATCTGATAGACAGATAATATTTGTCTTCAGCTGAAATATACATGAATGAATCATCCATTGAGATTTTAAGATCATTACTTGGAAATGCTTCAGCAATCTTCTTAAGTTCAGCTACACCTTTTCTTGGAACAATGACTCCATTAACAAGCGTGTCGATATTCGGTTGAGAAATTTCTGAATCGATTAAAGAAAGTCTGTGTCCATCTGTTGCTACAGCTCTAAGCTTTGAATCAATCTCCTGTAGAAAGATACCATTTAGGTACAATCTAGTTTCATCATTTGAAATAGCATAGGAAGTCTTATTGATGATTTCCATTACTTTATCAGATCCAATAAGAAATTCATTTTCAATCTTGCTGAATACCAAGTGTGGAAATTCCTCATTGTTGTAAATGAGTAACTTATAGTGGATATCTCCAAAATTTAATTTCAAATTATTTTCGTTCTCATCAACATCCAAAGTAACTTCTCCATCTGGAAGTTCTCTAAGAATGTCGAATAAATTTTTAGCATTTACACAAAAGATTCCATTGCTGTCTGAAGAAGCATCGATAACTACTTTTGCAGATACTTCTAAATCTGTTGCAGTAAATTCCAAACGATCTGGATGTGCTTCAATTTGAGTGTAAGTCAAAATAGGTCTCGTATTCTTTTTATCGACTACGGTGAGTATTTTATTGAGAGCATCTCTGAACTGATGGGTATCTAGTCTGATTTGCATCCATGATCCTTTTAATTGGTGTGTTTATAAGATTTTTATAATGTCAGTTAGGCTTAATCAAGGTGATGTTTCTCTTATCTCCTTTCCTTC
>SBGE01000084.1 GCA_006226755.1 Deltaproteobacteria bacterium
CGAGCAACATCCGGAAAACCGGTACATTCTTTAAAAGTCTTATTGAGGAAAAAAAGTGTTCTGCCAGCATTTTTTTCGAAGAGGCAACGAATTGTTCCAGGCTTTTTATCTTCTAGCGATTTAAGAAACATGGCCCCTATCCAATAGCGAAAACTTCCATAGGGAAAATGCTCAGGTTCATCTAGGCAGTCGACTTCCTGACAAAAGGTTTTATCTAAAAGTCTTTCTTGAGTTGTATGCAATAACAGATTACTTCTCAGTCTCCCCCCATGAGTGAATTCAGTCTCAACCCAAGTTGCGAGTCCTTCGGAAAACCAATGCGGATGCAAACTGCCAAGTGCTTTACCTGCTGAACCAAAAACATTTCTGATGGCCTTAAAAAATCCTGTGGTTTTATCCATATGGATAATATGGGCCAATTCATGAACAACCAGTCCCCTAACCCAATCTTCTTCAGATGAAAGAAATTCCATTCCAAGTGGAGGAAAGTTGTTTAAATGGATAATACTGGTCGGGAATACAGTGGCCGAACCATTGGCATGGGTCGCCCCGTCAACAATAAAATGTACTGTCCACTCTGGAACATAGCGAAAGTAATCAAACAGTTTCGGTGCATCATTTACAAGTACATCTAGAACTCGTTTAGCAAAAACTTCATTGATTTCTTCAAAGTGAATTTCGAACTTGAACTCTCCAACGCTCGTCTGCATCGAGTGTTTCTTGGTCATCCATGCTCCAGACTCTGTCGATTCCGGTCTTGAGATTCCACTTGGAAGATAAGAATCGTTCGCAAGTACCCGAGTATTAAAATCAACTAAGGCTAGTATGGCTAATAAAAGTGTTAGGGAAAAAAATCGCAATGATTTCATTATCTTGATTATCCTTGAGGCGGCTATTATTCTATAAAGGGTCAATTATTGACTGCTTATAAAGGTTTATAAAGCTTAGAAAATCTAGGTTCAAATAACAATTCAAAAGGAGAAATTCCATGACATTTTCATTTCGTTCAGTACTTCTAACGCTCCTCCTCTCTCTTGCTTTGGTGGGTTGTGGAACTACCAAGAAAAAAGCAACTGGTGGAGACGGAGACGTCAATATGGGAGCTGAATCAACTTCAGAAGCTGGTGATATTGAGTTGAATGCTGACAGTGACTCAGGAAAAGCTGGATCACTAAGAACAGTATTCTTTGCCTACGACTCAGCTACACTGAACTCATCTACGAGAGAGCAGCTTTCTAAGAATGTTGAATTTCTTAAAGCAAATACTTCTGTAGAAGTTCAAATCGAAGGTCACTGTGATGAAAGAGGCGGTGTTCAGTACAACTTAGCACTTGGTGAAAGAAGAGCTAAGGCCGTTAAAGACTATATGGTTGCAATGGGTGTTTCATCTTCTAGAGTAAGCACAATTTCTTTTGGTAAAGAAAGACCAGTAGCATTTGGTCATGATGAATCTGCATGGGGACAAAACAGAAGAGCGAACTTCGTTGTCACTGCTAAGTAATGACCCTAAAGAATTTTTTTCTCATCTCACTATTTGTGATTTTAGCGGCGTGTGGTTTAGCAACCACACGTCCTAAATTAGAAATGTCTCTGGCCCAATCAGCTTTCTTAGCGGCCAGACAATCCAAGGCCCAAACTCTCGCCCCTGGTCTTTATCGAAAAGCTGAATTTTATTACTTAAAAGCCAAATCTTCTTATAAGAGGAAGTATTTCAATAAGGCGAAACAATACGCCATACTATCCAAAAATTTTTCCGAAAGGGCTGAATTCGTTGCTATCAGAAAAGCAACACTGGAAAACCTCTAGGAAATTGAAAAGGAATTCCAAATGAATCTCAAATCCCTGCTGCTCATCTCTACCCTTTTCTTCATTCTCGGTGCCTGTAAAACACAAGAAGAAATTCAAAGAGAACAAATGGTCGACAATATGTCACTGCAAATGATCGAAGGTCAAAAAGGTCAGGCAGAAATGACAGTCAAGTATCAAGCTCTTGAAGAACAAGTTGCCATGCTTAGAGGAGAACTAGAGCAAAAAGGCTATAACCAAGAACAGAAACGCCAATCTGAACTCAAAGGTCTAGAAGACAGAGTCAACTTGATTGAAGAATCTCAAAAGGATGTTTCAGAAAAAATGGCTGCTGTTCAAAAGCAACTTGAAGAAAACAAGGAATTTTTGAATAAAGTCCTTAAAGCACTTGGCTCAAAGTCCGCGCCAAAAGCTGCTGCCAAACCGAAAAGTCCTTATTGGGAAGCAATGGACTCCTACCAAGCTGGAAAATACAAAGAAGCCAAAGATCAACTCTTGGCCCTTTTGAATGGAAATAAAGTTAATGGAACACAAAAAGCTCGCGTCCTTCATAATCTTGGGATGATCGAATACATGGATAAGAAGAATGATGATGCTTTAATTTATTTTTCTAAACTTTTCACTGAATTCTCATCAAGTGGTTACAACAAAAATGGACTATTGTTTCTTGGAAAAACATTCAATCGAATGGGCAGAAAAGAAGAAGCCAAACAAACTCTTGAAGAATTGGTTAAAAGATTTCCGAAGTCCAAGCAAGTTGATGAGGCCAAAAAGCTGTTACAAAAACTCTAGAGGATAATTAATGAAAAAGCTGATTCCCCTTCTCTTTCTCCTTTCATCGTGTACCTTTTTTATAAACGCGATTGATAATGGCTCATACGATGTCGTAGACGTCGATGGGAAAGGGATATCAGTAGTTTATTCTGGAAACATCAACGGCGAAACACATCCTTGTGGATGTCGACATTTTCCTCTCGGAGGATTGCCTAACGTTGCTGCCCAGATGGCAGAAATTCAAAAAACCAATGAAATGGTTTACGTCGATGCGGGAGATACCTTTTTTCCTTCTTCAACTCTTCCTTCGGCCATGAAAGACTCACTGACTTTTGCCGCAAAGAATTTAGCAACAGCACTTTCAAAGCTTGGACTAAAATATTTTGTTCCCGGTGATCAAGATTTTGCTGGAGGATATGAGTTTTTACGAGACCTACTCAAAAACAACAAGATCAAAATGCTGGCGGCTAACATCTCAAAAAAAGAATATTTTGATAACAAAAAGTGGTTTGTAGTAAAAAAAGGACCTCACAAAATTTTCATCACTGGTTTAGTTGAACGCAATGTACTCCCAACTCAGTTTCGCTACCTTTTCACTGATGAAACAAAAGCCCTGGCAGAAACCCTTAAAGAAATGGAAGACTACGGTTACAAGAAAGATGATCCCTTTTCTCGTCTGATCATCGTTTCCAATGCTGGGATTGATCCTGATAAAGAATTGGCCAAAGCAAATCCCCAAATTGATTGGATTATTGGAGCTCATTCTCAGTCTTTTACAACCAGTCCTTTTGAAACAGGTAACACCAAGCTCGTTCAAGTTCTCTCGAGAAATCACTATCTAGGAGAAATCAAAATTGATGTCACCAAAGATAAAAAAGGTGATGACTACAAAATGCATGAAATGAGACAGGAAGTAGGAAAGAAAATAGATCCTAATCCTTGGTACGAATTTATCGACAAACACAAAGAAACTCTTTCAAAAATTCAAAAAGAAGAGCAAGAAAAGATGACTGTCATCGCTGATGAAAATGCACGAATCAATAGTGCTGCTTCTTGTATTGATTGCCACTCTGCTCAAGCTGATAAATGGCAAACTACAGCTCATTCCAATGCATATGCCACTTTGGTCAACGCCAAAGAAGAGAACAATCTCAATTGCATTGGCTGCCACTCAGTTGGACTGAACAAAAAAGGCGGATTCAAAACAGCAAAGGAAATGCTTATTTTCAGTGATGATCAAAAGGAAGATAAAAACAAACTCCTAGCTAACTATATGACAGATCTTAAAAAAACTTTTGGAAAGATTCCAAGCATCAGAAAATTGGATATGGCAAAACAAAGAGAACTTAACAAGAAGTGGTTGGCTCAAGATTCAAAGTACAAAGTCACTCACAACTATATGAATGTTCAGTGTATGAATTGCCATGACAAACATGTGGATCACCCTTTTGAAAATCACAAGATGGAATTGACTGATGCTCAAAAGAAAGAGGCCATGCAAGACAAATGTCTTTCGTGTCACGATCCTGATCAGTCACCAGAATGGTACAGCCAAGGCGGAAAGGGCAATGTTGACTATGCCAAGCTTGATGAAATGATGAAAAAAGTTGCTTGTCCAAAGAAAGTTGAAGAAAACTGATTAAAGCGAATCGAGAAGCTCTAAAAATTTCTTTTTATAAATGTCTTCGTGTCTTGCGAAGACATCAGTATGAACACCATCTTTAATACTCCAAAATTCTTTATTTTCCTGAGTCGCCATAGCAAAAATCTCAGTTCCAAATTTATAAGGTACAACAAAATCTTTATCACCGTGAATTACAAGCAATCTGGTTTTGTTATTCTTCAAAAACTTGGTACTTCGATATTCATCACTGACTAGAATATAGGCCAAAGGAGAAAGTGGTTTAAAGAGCCATACGCCCCACAACTTATCAAAGGCAATTTTTTGATAACTATTGAAAGTTGAATCAAGGACTACAAGATCCACTTCATTCATATGCTTAAAATCTTCCAATGCTCTTTGAGCAATCGCACCCCCAAGACTTTGCCCGTAAATCACAAGTTTCTTGGCTCCAGATTTCTTGAAAAGCTCATACCCCTTTTCAAGGGCAGCGATCGAATCTTTGTAAACGCCACTTCTATTGGCCTTGATTTGTCTCTCACCATTTCCATAAAGGGCCGGCACAATTCCAGACAGGCCATAACCTCGATAATCGAAAATAAAAAACTCATGTCCCTCTTTTGGGATCCAATGGAGATTCAAATAATGACTGGTGATGTTTTGAGCATTGCCATGAAAAAAGATTATAAACGTCTTGGGTTTTTCTTTTTTAACTGGAAAATACCAACCCAATAAAGGTACTCCATCCAGTGAATCAAAACGGATTTGTTGGTACTCAAGATTGAGTTTCTCCGGCGGAACGTACATGAATCGATCTGGTTGGTAGAAAAGCGATGTGCATCCGACCAACAAAGAAAGCATAACTATTTGAAATAACTTGATTATTAGCATGTCCCTCTCTATAGCAAGCGTGTATTCAATATGCTATGATGCGGGCCCTTGAGTGACAACAAAATGATGAAAACTGTACTTGGAATTGAAACAAGCTGTGATGACACGTCTATCGCGATTCTACGCGGTGAGGCAGGAAACTATCAAAAATCGCCTGAACTTCTGGCGCATTTGAGCTTTTCTCAGGAAGCGATTCTCAAAAAATGGGGTGGCGTCGTTCCCGAGCTTGCGGCCAGAAACCATTTGTACAAATTGGTTCCCCTTCTTCAAGACACTCTTGATGCTGCAAAAATTAAAATGCAAGAGATTGACCTGATTGGTGTCACCACTCATCCAGGTCTACTCGGGCCGCTTCTTACAGGCCTCAATACTGCCAAGACACTTTCTTTGGTGAACAAACTTCCCTTGATACCTATCAATCATTTGTACGCTCACTTGGAAGCTGTACATTTAACGGCTCCACATTCCTATCCCTACCTGGGCCTTTTGGTATCTGGTGGTCACACGATGTTTCTTTTGGTTTCTGGACCTGAAGATTTTGAAGTTCTAGGAAGCACCATCGATGATGCTTCTGGAGAAGCTTATGACAAAGGTGGCAAGTTGATGGGCCTTGGTTATCCAGCCGGTCGTATCATTGATGATTACGCCAAGCTTGGTGATAAGAAAAAATATGATTTTCCTATAGGACTTAAAAGTTCTGGAGACGCAAACTTTTCTTTCAGTGGACTCAAAACTTCGCTTCGAACTTTCCTAGAAGCCAGACCAGGTTTCATGGATGAAAACGAACAAAACAAATATGATCTCTGCGCTTCTTATCAAGAAGCAATCGTTGATGCATTGAAACTAAAAACAAAATACGCACAAAAAATTTGCCATGAAAGATATGGAAAAAAACTTCCTATCGTCATGGGAGGTGGAGTTGCCTGCAATTCCAGAATTAGAGAAATGCTCAAAGAAAACTATGAACACGTCTCTTTTGTCGAACCTCGTTTTTGCACTGACAACGGTGCGATGATCGCTAATTATGCTCTTCGAACTTTTGATAAAGCTATTCCCTTTCCAGATTGTCTCTACCTCGATGCCAAAGGCCGTTTCATCGATAAGAAAGAGTTAATGGACAAGTACAAATGGAAGGGAGCAAACAGTTGAGCCAACTTCCATGGGCCGACAAGAAGCTCGGTCAGCATTTTCTTCGAGATCAAAATATCATCATGTCGATTGCCACAGACAAGACTCAAGAATGTGACAGCATTCTTGAAATCGGTCCGGGTCCTGGAATTCTTACTGAATTTTTGGCCAAGCATAAAAAACCATTTCATGTGATTGAAAAAGATCCACGTATGGTTGAGTACCTCAAAGAATACCTCTCTGGGGATCAGATTCTCATCACTGATGCTCTCGAAGTGGATCTTGAAAGTTATCTCACCAATTTAGGATGGAATGACAAAGTTTGGCTGGTTTCAAACCTTCCTTACAATGTCAGCGTTCCTCTTTTAACAAAATTCATTCAAGTTCCGGCCATCACCCATATGACTTTAATGTTCCAAAAAGAAGTAGGAGAGAAAGTTTATAACTGGGCAGCCAGAGAAAATGCCATGGGTTCTCTTATGGCGCTAACTCAAACATATTTCATGACATCGCTCAAATGTCCGGTTCCTCCGGGGGCCTTTGTACCTCCTCCTAAAGTCGACTCAGTAGTCATAAGTCTTGAGAGAAACTCATTTCCTGCAATCAGTCTGGATGAGTTCAAACATTTTGAAAAATTTCTAAGACTCACCTTTGCGAATCGAAGAAAACAAATTGGTTCTGTCTGGAAATCTCATTTTGATAAAGAAAAATTTGAGCCTGCTCTTGAAAAACTCGGAATGGATCGAACAGTCAGGGCCGAGAAATTTACCTTAGAGCAAGTTCAAAGCTTGTACCGGGAGATATATAGTGCGAATTAGTCTGATCATTCTCTTCTTTTTGAGCTTCAATGCTCACGCCAGTTTTCCAGAGTTTTTTGGAGCCGGTGTACAAAATGCAGCTCTAGGGAACCAACTTTCTTTTGACTATACCAACCCTTCTCACAATTTTTATGTGCCAGCTTCACTCGCTTGGAACAAAAATAATGTAGCACTTGAGGCCAACGTCACTCACGTTGCTTCAGAGTTCGAGCCCATCACAAACATTGTTGTGAAGAACTCAACCAACACTTCTCCCGCTTCAACTAGCTATGGGAATGTGAATACGGATTATGGGACTCACCAACACAGTGGAATCAACGCTACAATTCCTGTTAAAACATATGGTGTTTTCGGTTTGTCAGTTTTCACTCCTGTTGGAAGTATAATGGAAACCAACTCTGGGGATGCCTTCCTTCCAGAATATGTCCTTTACCGCTCACGCTACAAAAGAACTCAGGCCTTCTTTAACTTTGCTATCCCATGGAGCGACACTCTTGCTTTGAGTGTGGGTGCTCAGATGGGATTTCAAGCAGGAGCTAACGTCAATACCAACGCAGCTCTTAA
Source organism: Deltaproteobacteria bacterium (assembly GCA_006226755.1). Lineage (GTDB taxonomy): Bacteria > Bdellovibrionota > Bacteriovoracia > Bacteriovoracales > Bacteriovoracaceae > M0603. Next base: position 7,603 of record SBGE01000084.1, read on the forward strand.
CGGGACTGGGTATGGCTCTTCGGCAACGGCCAAAACACAAGTAGACCCTTCTTTGGCCGGAATCTTCTCGCTTTTCTATAAAATGGAAGATTCTCATATGTATGTGACCTTCCAACAGCAAATGAAGTCAAACTTGGAAAGTGCTGCGACTGGATACACTGCAAACCCTCCGGTTCCTTTTGATGTGACCATTTCATCCATGATTTATTTCGATCCCCATATTTTTAGATTTGGATATGGAAAGAATCTCGGAAAATTTCAGTTTCTAGGGTCTGTTGAGTATCAGATGTGGGAAAGCTATGAGACGCCAATTGTAAGAGTCATCAAGAACGGTGGAACTCTCCAAGGAAGTGATAACTACGAAAGAGTTCAACCACGAAATATCTTGGTTGAGAGAATCGGACTTCGCTTTGAAGCGTCTGACAGCCTCGGTCTCAACTTCGGTTTCGTCTACCGACCAAGCATTTTCGAACAGGATTACTCAGGAGCTGGAAACTCGCTTGATCTGGCTACCATGATCCTTTCAGGCGGTGTAGACTATAAATTCAATCTTATGAACATCCCAGTCCAATTTAACCTGGGCGGACAAGTTCATATGCTCCAAGAAGAGAAAGTTGCCAAATCAACTAACGAAGAAGATGGAACATCTGGCTTAAAAATTGGAGCTCCGGGATACACAGCTGGTGGAACAGTCAGTGTGATCACTTCCGGAATTAAAGTGGAGTTTTAATTGGGTATTAAAGTCATCGCCAAAAACAAACGTGCCAGCTACGACTATGCTCTCGAAGAGAAGTACGAGGCTGGGCTTATGCTTCAGGGAACTGAAGTCAAAAGTCTACGTAATGGCAAAGTGACGATGGCCGAGGCCTGGATCAACATCGACAAAGATGGAGAGGCCTGGATCCACAACATGAACATTCCTCAATATAGCCACGGTAATATCCATAATCATGAAGAAGGCCGAAAAAGAAAACTTCTTCTTCACCAACACGAAATTGAAGAAATTCAACATCTGGTCTCAGCTCAGCGAATGACAATTGTCCCTACCATGATCTATTTCAAAGGCAGCAAAGTGAAGCTTGAAATCGCTCTAGGTAAAGGCAAGAAAAAGCACGATAAGCGTGAAGATGCGGCCAAGAAAGATATCGAGCGCAAAATCCGTCAAGGCCGCTATGAGGAT
>SBGE01000104.1 GCA_006226755.1 Deltaproteobacteria bacterium
GCCCAGAAAGTACGAAAAATATCTTTATTGAAAAACTCTTCATAGCGAACGCCATCCAAGGTGAGAAGTATAACGTTTCCTTCAGATCCAATTTTGGACTGAAAGTCGCTGACCTGATCGTCTCTACAGGAGAGAACCAGCAGAAGAATAAGAGCGTATTTCAAGATTTTCACAAGCTGGTTTTAACACAGTCGTGAAGAAATTCCACACACGTGAAATTTATCGTGATGCGCATCGTGTCAAAATATTATGCTGCGAGTCTAAATTAATTATTGGGGGATAAACACATGAAAACACTTACGTGCCTAGCTTTAGGCCTGCTCTTTTCGGCCACCGCCATGGCGAATACAGCATCTCAAAACAAAGCTGAATTCTGTGCAGACAGAGAAAGTGCTGAATATTATCAAAAACTACTTTTGAACAAAGAGAACCGTTTGAGCTTTACCAATCATGGAGGGCTAGCAAATGGTGGTGTTTGTTGGTGGCATTCAAGGTTTACGAGAAAGGCAGCTTACTTGGCGATTTATCGACCAGAGCTTCCAAAGCCTAGTAAAGAAGAGGCCTATGATATTGTCTTGGCCATCAGAATGGGGAACAAAGTTGTTGAAGTTCCTGGTTATCGAAACCTCTATGAATTTTCCAGAGATTATAAAGATGTCATTCAACAAAGATTGGAGAGATGGCAAGTTGGCGATGGTTTCATGAGACAGCAGTGGACTGTTGGTCTATGGGGTGCTTCTCAGGTTTCAGCTGATGAAATGAGAGAGAGAATGGATGAGCTTTATGAAGAAGTCGTTGAAAATAACGATGTTGCTTATCAAGTTCTTCAAATAAAAGGTGTAGTTGCTCACGCTTGGTTGGTTGTTGATATGGAAAGAACTGCTAATGGATACGAGCTTCAAGTTATCGATTCAAATTATATGACTCCAACGAGTTTTAGCTACACACATGGGATGACTAATTTAAGATACCCGTACTGGGGACAGTTTGTTCCGCGTACGGGTAAGAAAAGCGAAATGAATAAAATGAAAAAGATCGTTTCTAAATTTTGTAAGAATATCTAATTCACTTCTGAAGAAGGTCTGCTTCAAATCTGTTGTAGACCTTCTTTAACAAACTCACATGAGTCGCATTAATCTTCATCTCTGAGTCTACACCTTTAATCTTATGTCCTGGTAAACCGCCAAGCTGATAATAGTTTCTAAAGCTTCTCACGTTTTGAGTTCGAATAAAGTACTTGTACTGACCTGGATAGGCCCTTGCATCCATTGTTACAGCTTGATCAAAGCGAATTCCTGGAAGTCTCGTCGCAACGTTGATGACTTCAAAACCACCAAAGCTATGACCAAGAAGAATCATCTGGGCATTGCCACCAGTAGCTTCCCAAACTTCTTTGATACACTGATCGGCCTTTGTTGGTTTTTTTCTGTTTTTGATCTTTTCTGGAAAAACAAAAAACTCAAAACCATGTGGATTTTTTTCAACAAATTTTGAAAGAAAAATCTTTGTTAGAAATCCCATGGAGCCAGCTCTTTTGAATGTCGATGTTTTTCCCTGTCTGAGGTTTTGTTGATGCTCTTTGAGTCTTTCATACAAAACACTGTTGTATGAGACGAGGCCTTCAAACCCAAAGATATAAGTTGTATTTCCTGCTTTCTGAGCAACTTCTTTACAGTTGTACTCTACATCTGCCTGGACTTGCCCAGCATAGGCGATGGCCGCCAATAATGTTGCTAAAATGAATACTTTCATTTGTACCCCTCCCGTTTAATTTCGGGGAAACTAACGCGAGGGAATGGATACAGCATGTCAATTCTTAGGAATGAAAAGTTTATTTTTCACAAACCGTAACTAAAAGAATTTACGAGAATTGCTCCCGTTTACGACACTTGAAACCGCCTAAACCATGGGAACACCCATTGCCAAGCACGTACAGTGAAAATCTCAGGTCGCACTCCATAACGACGATAGTACTCACCGAATGAGATCATGCTTTGGGTGTTTTCGTCGTAAAGCTTGAGCCAGATCCCTTTGAAGCTGTCCCAAAATCCTAAAATGGTACAGTCTTGAAAGATGTCATTTTCATCAAAAGCACGTTGAAGATTGTAGTTTGGAATTTTGTGACTCAAGTGATGAATATGATGAATTCCAATATTTCCAGTTCCAAACTGAAAAAGCTTTGGAAGTTTCAGGTAAGAACAACCTTTCATACAGGCCTGAAAATAATCGTAGTCCTCAGTCTTTCTCCAATACACATCTTCGTACTGATGTTGAACAAAGAACAACCAAGCACCTAGCGTATTACTGACGATGACAATCGGCAGGTGAACAGCAAGAAAAGCTTTCCAACCAATGGTTAGACAAAGAGTTGTGATAATGGCGACTAGAGCGAAATTGGTAAGCCATCTGTTTCTATCTTGAAGAGGACCATCTCCTTTCGCTTTAACTCGATAAGCAATTTGAAAAAGATAAAATGGACCAAGTACAAAAGTGACAAATGGGAAGCGATAAAGGTGATACATCAATCGATTCCAAGGGGACATTTCTCCATACTCAGTTGCCGTTAATGTCCATATATCTCCGATCCCACGCTTATCTAAATTCCCTGAAGTGTTATGATGAGTTGCATGAGATTTGGTCCATTGCTCATATGGAGTGAAAGTTAAAATTCCACAAATGGTGCCAACGATAGTTCGAAGTTTTTTTGATTTGAAAAAGCTGCCGTGTCCACAGTCGTGCATGATGATAAATGTTCTACAATTGAAAAACTGATTTAAGAGTGAAATGGCAATAGTTAGCCAGATAGAAATTTCGAGCGCTCGGTAGGCGAGATACCAAAGAGTAAAATAAGGTATTAAAGTGTTTGCTATTTGCCCCCAACTTTTAACCGGATCTGGCGTTGAGTATTTTTTGGCGATGATTTTCCAATCTTCATTTTTAACTTCAGTCCCTGAAGCTTCCATAAATCTCTCCCGTGTAATGTTTCTTCTCCTTAAACGCTAACATGCCTGAGGAAGAGTGGTTGTAAATGAAATGTAAAAGCCTTGAAGTTTTGTAAACGAAATGTAAAAGATGAAGTTTAAAAGGTGTAGGCGCTGTATAAACGAATAGAATAGTTCGCTGAAGCTACCTGCTCATCATTTCCAATATTATAAAGATTAGCGTGTATATATCCTTTGACGCCCCAGTTCCATTTGAACCCATGTGTGCCCAATTGAATGCGAATATAATAACTGTTCCCTGTTCCATGTTTGTTTCGAGAAGTCCCATCTAGAAACTGAAGATCGTTTTCTTGAATTCCTAAGCCCGCTGTTGCTGCTCCACCTAGATAAAGAAAGGATGAAAAGGCCCAAAGTCCGCCCACACCAACTCCTCCTCCAGCTTGACGTAAATCCATCATGTGAACAGCATCAAGGTCTGAAAAGCGAGTTGCCAAATCTCCTTGAATGATAGCGCCGTTTTCTCTGATCTTAAGCCGCGTAGCAAATGCGTGAACCATAAAAGTACCTGCTGTAGAAACTTTTTCTCCACCTTGTGAGACAAGTGATTTCATTGAAAATGCAGGGTTAAATGCATAGAGAGCATGATAAGTGGACTCCCTAGAACTTAAAGAACTTCTTTCGAAGCATGTCACACAACCAATGGGTTTCTCATTGGATGAAAATCCAACATAGGATCTGTAAAAAAGCTCGTTATAAAAATTTCCAAAATATATTCCGATTCTAGCATCGGAATAGGAGTCGTTTCCTACATCACTTTTATTGTAATTTGTTCCAGGAACTTTCCACCCATATTTAAAAAAGAAAAAAGGTCCAGTGACCGTTACTCCAAGATGGAGACTGGCATTTGGATGGTATTGGGCTATTTCTTTATTTTCTTTGATCAGAACAGAGTGATTAGGTCTTTTTACAGAGAGAGTGAAGGTCCAAGCCTTGCAGTCTAAAGAAATTGTAAAGAAAATGATGGCCAGTAGAACTTTCACTAAATGATTATAGCAAAAAAAAAGCCTCCCGAAAGGGAGGCCTTTATTTCTATGTTTTTTGGCAAAAACTTACTTAACTTTCCAGTAATATTCGATCACAAGCTGACCGGCATACTCAAAAGGAATGTCTGAAGAAAGTGGCTCATCAATTTTAGTGGCCTTTTTCTTCTCGCTACCTTCAACATTGTAACAAGCTGGAACAGCTGGAAGACGTGGAGTCTCTTGAGCGTGTTTGTAAGCTTGGTTAGCGTAACCTTTATCAGTAAGTTCGATAACGTCGCCTTTCTTAACAATGTAAGAAGCACGGTCAACTCTCTTACCGTTTACTTTAACTTGTCCGTGAGAAACCATCTGAGAAGCTGCCTTGATTGAAGGAGCCCAGTTCAGTCTGAAAACCACGTTATTTAGTCTTGATTCAAGAGTCATGATGAGTGTGTCCATCCATGCTCTTTCTTTAACTCTCTTAGAAGCTTTCACGTAAGTAACGAGTTGCTTTTCTCTAAGACCGTAGTGATAGATTAGTTTTTGTTTTTCTCTTAGACGAACGGCATAGTCAGAAATTTTCTTTCTTTTTCCACCGTGTACACCTGGTCCGTATGGTCTTCTTTCTAGAGAACCAGCTTTTCCAAGACCTGGAAGTTCAAGTCCAAGAGCTCTTTGGATTTTAAATCGAGCTTTACCTGTTGTTGCTTTTGCCATTTCTTAACCTCAGCTTTAACTACTGCTTATAACTTATAACTGTAAATATGAGTGGGCATTTATACCCGTGCGACAATTTCTTGTCAATTTCAGGATTTATCTCCTAAAATTTCGTCTTGCACACCGCGTTGCCGGTTGATGTAATCCTTAACATGTTGGCGATATATCTGGTGAAGACGCTTCGTAAGCTCTCCAGGTCGCCCCGAACCAATTGAAATTCCGTCAATCTTCGTGATTGGGACCAATTCTTTTGTGGAGGACGTCAAAAAACATTCATCAGCATCTTTGAGTTCTTCTGGAGTAAAATTCTCCTCTGCGGCAGGAATTTTATTATCAAAAGCTAGTTCGAGAACAATTTTTCGAGTAATTCCTGAAAGAAGACCTGCTGCCAAAGGAGGGGTTTTGAGCTTTCCGTCTTTGACGATCCAGATGTTATTTGTCGTCCCTTCTGTCACCATTCCATCAGCATTCAACATAATAGCGTCGAAGGCTCCCTGTTTTTTTGCCTGACTATAGGCCAAAACGTTGTTGAGGTAGTTTCCTGATTTTATGGCCGGGTCCATCGATTCTTTCGGGTTTCTAAGAACTGAGGCCACAATCATTTCAACACCTGAGTCGTACCACCAGGTTGGATTCTCTGGAAGTTTCTTAGTGATAATCACTAGATTGTTTTTCACTGCTAAAGAAGGATCGAGTCCAATTTCACCTTCACCCCGAGTGATGACAACTCGAATGTAAGCACGAGTTTCATTTAAGGCCTTGAGTGTCTTTAACATTTGATAAGTCAGTTGCTTTCTTGAAATGCTGATCGGCATATCCAAACGAGAAGCTGATTCCCACAATCGATCAAGGTGTTCATCGATTTTGTACAAGACTCCATCATAAGTCAGAGTGACTTCATAAATTGAGTCACCAAAAAGAAATCCACGATCAAAAACTGAGATCGTAGCTTCTTCTGGGCCAACAATGTTTCCATTGATATTGATCTTCATTTAAAAAATACCTTCATAGCTTTCTGGTAGAAGATTCCATGCTTCAGAGTAGACGTGAACTTTATTGGTTTCTTTTCCATCTTTATCAATAAAGCTTTTACCTGCGTGGGCCCAGCCTAAAACGCCACCTCGAAGAACAGAGATAATAAAACCTTCAGGTAGAAGTGTTTTAGCATATTCAGTGCTCCGCACTCCAATCGTGCAATAAACAATCACATTGTGTTGGATGTATTTTTTCTTATCCTGCTCGAATTCTTTTTTACTGATAGAGCCTGGTATTGTGCTGACAGCTCTTTCGTAATCTTCCCTGGCATCCACCAAGATATAAGTTTGCATCTCTTTGACATCTTCAAATGTTGAATAAGGTATGCTCGAATTCTTCTTGGTCATCGCAAGAGTCATCGAATCGACAATTTTGGCCGGATTTTTGGCCTTTCCTGGGTCGAGACATGAGCTCAGGAGAGTACAAAACAAGATTAAACTTATTATTCGCGTCATCATGGGCCGGATTATGCCCCTCTGCTTTGCAGATGGCAACAAGTTTGACGGACTTCGTTACTCTCTGAGATACTATAAAAAGACATAAAATCCGGATGTTTATGAGACTAACCCTGCTTCTATTCACCCTTCTGACTAACGTGTGCTTTGGTGCCATTACGGTTACTCATTACGCTGAGTCAGATGTGAACTATTTTAGAGCGGCTAACTCTAATATCAGCAGCAGTAGTGAGTCCGGCTGGCTTTCGATGGTGTTCGAGGCCTCTAGCGGTGGTGGGACAGCAAAAACAAGTCCCCATGTTGCTTATGTTCCCATGAGTGATGACACAGGTGGGGGCGACGATCAAATCAACAATAATATTCTTTCGAATTCAACAATCATGCCTTCTTTGACCTCAGCAACAGATACCTTGAATGTGTTCTTGCGAATACTTGTTGAAACTACAACCACTGCCGGTGAAACTGAAACTTTGCAGGTGGGGTTGGAAGATGACAGTGGTGATTTTAAGAAAATCAACACAACGGTATCAGAGTACTCTACAAATCTTTGGAGACTGACCATAGATTTACAAACTGCCTGTTCTTCTCACGGTTCTTCCGTGCAGGAATGTACTGATCTTCAAACTCAAACAGATGGTGGAAAAGAAGAGACTTTTAAGTTTTATGTCTTTGGATCGGCTTCAATTGTACCAACTGGTGACATTGTCGATACTACTACTTACACCGGCGGAATTTATTATAGCGTGAATGTCTCAGATAAAATTCCCGCAGGGACACTGACATTAACTTCTATCGAAAAAGGTGATACCAGACTGACTCTCAAAGTTACCGGTGGAAACTCCATCACCAATATGTCTTCTTCAATCATTTACAGATCAGTAGTTTTTAAAAATGCAACAGGTTCGACAACCGCCCAAGGGGAAGGGGTCAGTGATATCATTCAGTCAGATACTGCGGTCAGGGAAGGCTCTATCGAAGTCAAGAATCTTACGAATGGAACTTCTTACACTCTTTCAACTTCACTCGTGAATAAATATCAATTTGCTACCACTTCAACCAATGCCATAAGCGAAACCCCTCTGGAGATTGAAGCCCTTTTGAAATCACAGGCCTGCTATCTGGTGACGGCTGGTTTTCAAAAAAGACATTACGTCTTGGATTATTTCAGGGCCATAAGAGACAATTATCTTCTCCAATTTGAACCAACAAAAAAATTGGTTGATCTCTACTATGCAACGGCTCCGAAATACGCACCAATTATTTATAATAGTCCGAAGCTCAGTTTCATGGTTCGATCACTCAGCTACGGTGTTTACTTCTTTTTGAAATTCTTCTGGTATCTTCTCGCTATTGGACTTATTGTTCTCGCAATCAAGTTGAAAAGATACCGTCTCACTCTTGCTTCTTAAGGATCTCTAATAATGGCCGGACACAGTAAATGGGCGAACATCAAGCATCGTAAAGGTGCTCAGGATGCGAAACGAGGAAAAATTTTTGCCAAACTCATTAAGGAAATCACTGTCGCAGTGAAGACTGGTGGAGGAGGAGATGCTGAATTCAATCCGAAACTACGAACAGCTATCTCAAATGCTCGCGGGCAAAATATGCCAAAAGATACTATCGACCGCGCCATTAAAAAAGCAGTCGGTGGAGAAGGCGGAGATTTCATTGAAACGACTTTTGAAGGCTACGGTCCAGATGGGGTGGGGATTTTTGTCGAGTGTGCAACCGATAACAATCAGCGAACAGTGGGAAATGTTCGATCCTACTTTAATAAGATGGGTGGCTCTCTCGGAAAAGATGGGTGCCTAGAATTCATTTTTGAAAGGAAAGGAGTCTTTGTCGTTTCGGCCGAAGGTCTTGATGAAGATGAATTCACTATGGAAATGATTGATGGTGGAGCTGAAGATGTCGAGTTTGAAGATGGACTTGCAACCATCACTACTTCGATGGAGGACTTTGGCAATCTTCAAAAGAAACTTGATGAACTAAAAATCGAACCTAAAGAAGCAGCACTTCAAAGAATTCCAACAACCATGAAAGAAATTTCAAAAGACAGTTTTGCTACTTTTATGAAGTTAATCGACGCTCTGGAAGATGATGACGATGTCCAGAACGTCTTTCATAACGTCGAGTTCGACGAATCATTTATGAATGAACTTTAATTTTTTCAACTAACCGTTGATGATATCTTCTAGTTCACCATCTTGGTGGAGTTCCATGATGATATCGTTTCCACCGACCAGTTTTCCTCTAACATAGAGTTGAGGGTAAGTTGGCCAGTTCGAGAACTGCTTTACACCTTCACGAATGTCCCAGTCAGAGAGGATATCAAAGGTGTTGTAGTTGATTTGAAGACTATTTAGGATCGAGACAACATTGGCCGAAAAACCACATTGTGGCATTTCTGGACTTCCTTTCATGAAAAGAAAAATGTCAGATGAGCCAATCAATGTCTGAATCCTTTCGTTGAGATCAGCATTTTTATTTGATTCCTGAACTGGTGTGCCACCTTGAACAGGAACTTTTTCACTTCCAAGAATGTTAAATGGGTTTTT
>SBGE01000093.1 GCA_006226755.1 Deltaproteobacteria bacterium
GCGCAATAATTTTGTGTGCGAATTTTTATTCTTTTTAGTCTCATTTTAGTTGTTGGATGCAACCCTCTTGGAGAAACCATAGTTGAAGATGGTTTCTTTCCTCATAATTCATCAGAGGCCTTAAGTGTTAAAGTTGGTTCATTTTTATCTATAGGAAGCACTGGCCTACAAGAAGTTTCAGTAGGTTTTGAACCCAAACTTTTGATTATTTTTTCGACCAACCAAAGTGCAGATGGAATTTCAAATCAATACAATACAACTATGGGCTTGGCCGATGGAACAAGCGCGGTTTCGGTTAGTAGTTCAGCACAAGATGGCGGAGCTGGTTCAAAATCTCGAATTTTGAACAATACCTTTTATTCTCAAATAAATCATGATGGAACAGTGTTGGGTGTTGCAGATCTTGATCATTTTGGTAGCAGTAGCTTTACTTTGAATTGGACTACTGCGGGTACATCACACATTATGAATTATATCGCGATTGGGGGAGAGTCCGTTACCAATAGAAAAGTTGGTTCTCAATATTTAGATGGTGCGACAGCTTCATTAACAGGAGTTGGATTTACCCCAAACTTTTTAATGGTCACTGGAACTGAAGATTTATCAGGTTCAGCACCTTATGGAACTTCAACTGTTGGTGGTCACTTTCTTGGAGCAGCTGTAACTGGTAAACAGTTTGGCGTTTCGTTTAGGGCCCAAGATGCTGCAAATAGTGGTTACTCTGGAAATAGTACTTCTAATATTATTGCTCCTGCTAACGCCGTTTCTGCAACTCCTCAGGTTCGATTCGATTTTAGTGCTTTCAACTCAGATGGTGCTAACTTTACAAGATCAGTTGGGACCAATCGAGTCTTGATGAATTACATGGCGATGGATGGATTAAAATTCAAACTCGGTCATTTTGAATCTCCTGTAAGTACAGGTGCTCAATCGATAACTGGTGTTGGGTTTAAACCGGAATTAATAATTTTTACTAGTACAGGGGCATCTAATCCAGACACCTGGGAAACAGCGCCTGAATTTATGTATGGAGCTGCTTCAACAACTTCTCAAACTGTTATTTGGCACGGACAAGATACAACATCAGCAAGGTCCTATCTCGATCGAACAAGAGCCATCGCCAATTACTCTGGAGTTGGGGCCAATCAGGCCACTGCTAAACTTCAAAGTATAGATAGTGACGGCTTTACTCTTAATTGGGATTCTATGGCAGCAGGTGGAAATGGGGTTGAGTATAGCTATATTGCTATTGGAAAGCCTTAAAGTCTGAAAACGATATTCGATTGTAGACCGAGTTCTTGGCTACTCAAATCTAAAACTTCTAAACCTTGTTTTGAATAGCTGTAAAAAAGGTTGGCCTTGAAGGAGGCTTTACGATTAATTTTTCGAAAGTAACTTGATCCAACTTCAGCTGTTCCTCCGAGTCCCGCACCTTCAGAAAGACCCGCAAGAGGTCCAAGTTTAAAAAAAACGACAAGGTTTTGGTGAGTCTTTTGCCAGAGATGGAAATTGTATCCAGCTGTCATTTTGGCATTCATATACTTTTCATCCCACAAATGAGTCGTACCGGATTTAAGGCCAATCGATTCTTTGATGGAAAAATCAAGAGGAATTTCTCCGTAGTATTTGCTAACAGGTTTTGGAAGAGTGACTTTGATACCAACAGTATTGAGAGCATTTGAATCAGAAGTCGAATTGAACGAAGAATTTTTCTTCACATCTTCAAATTGGTAACGGGTGTGTTTTAAATAGGGTGAATATTCGATTTGCTGATCTGGACAGTAGATGATCCAGGATGCTTGAATTCCGTAGCCTTGAGTTGAAGCAAGGGTAGCCTTTGGATCATTTTTGCTAGCTGAAATTGTAGTACTATCAAAGCTCAATCCCGTTGAGAACACATCTTTGATGCACTTTCGAGCGTGGGCCTTTGAGCTCGCTATCAAAATGAATAGGGAGATGAGAGTTCCGATTTTTTTCACCAATATATGATAACCGGATGACAACCTCTTGAATACTTTCATAAGTGCTTGAAAATATTGATTTATGTTTTAAGTTTTTACAGGCTATGAAACAATTTCAATCAAACCCAAAGGAGTGAATTCCTTCACTATAATGGAGGGGTTAAGGAGTGCTCTTATGACTAATACATTGAATGCCAGACTAACACTATTAAACACCATTGCCGGAACACATTTCGCTGTAGGTGCTGTGACCATTTTGACGGCCGCTTATTTTGATCGTCTGGATTTTCTTGAAACGCATTTCTTCTCTTATGTTCATCAAGCTGGTCTTTTTAGAATTGGTGACTACTCATCTTTTGGAATGTACTTCACTGGCCTTGCTATTCTTGCATTAGGGTATATGACATTGGTTGCGAAGAGCATGGTGATTAATAAAAATAGAGCTGAAGAAGCGATTACTGAAGAAGAGGCCATTACAGTCCTTGAAAGACAGAACTTCGTACTACTTGAAGGTCAAAAAGATCTTACTGAACAACCAAAAAGCGACAGAACTATTCAAGTTCCAGTTGAGTTGATTTTTGATACTGAGATAGAATCTTTAATTGATCAAAACATTGAAGAAAATCAAATCAGACAATAATTAAAAGACTTATTCCTAGCCGGGAAATCCTCTTTTGTACTATCATTTTTATTGATAACACAGAAAAGGAATTCCCGTGGATCAATTGAATCAAATCATCGAGCGGCTCGATGCTATCGAAGCTCGACTTTCTAAAATCGAATCACCAAATCAAGTACCAGCAACTCCTCTTCCGGTCATGTCCAGAAGTTCTGAAGTTGAAGGGAAGGAAGCACCACTTCGAGAAATAATCAATCGCTCGATTCCATTTGAAGAGCGAGAAGATTTTAAAACAACACCTAAAAAGAGTAACCGTAATCTTCTTGGGATGCTTGGTGTAGCGTGTATTCTCTTGGCCTCGCTTCTTTTGATCAAGTTTACGATTGATAGTGGATGGCTGACACCGATCAGGCAGATGATTCTTGCAGGTTTGTTTGGCTCTTCTTTGGTGGCCATTCCATTCTTTGTTCACTTCGATGATAAAAAATATATCTCACAATTACCTGCCATGGGTGTGATTGTCCTAAACCTGGTCGTCTATGGTGCAGTCTTTTATCACGAATTAATGAGTCCCTTTTTCGGACTAATTTGTCTCTCGGGTGTTGGACTCTTATCTTTATGGTTGCTGTCGAGATTAGAAGAGGATCTTTACGCCGCTTTGTCGATCGTTGGTACTTATCTTGGAGCACTTCTTTTATCCAGCGCTTTTCAAAAACTTACGATACTTGGTTCATTTCTTTTGGTTTGGGATGTGACCTTTGTTCTTTACGCCATTAATTTGAAACGCAGACAAATGATTGCTATTGCTGGCTACTTGGCTTTGGCATTGGTGGGTCTTTTGGGCGCGAATGCCAAAGGGACTGAGTTGTATGAAGTCATCGCCATTCAGTTTTTTCAGTTCTTGGTTTTCGCCCAAGGAACTTCGCTTTACTCAACAATCAACAAGCAATCTTTGACAAGCAAAGAGGCCTGGCGTTTCTTTCCTGTAGTTATTTTCTTTTATGGCCAAATGTATTTCTTCTTAGATCATCTCAAACATTCGTATGCCACAATCTTCGCAGTCGGTTTCTCGCTCTTTCTTTTTGGAACATATAAGTACGCTCAAAGAAAGCTTAATGAGACTCTTGAGAGTCGTGACATGGTATACACCAGTATCGCATTATTTTTTGCCCATGCTATATACCTCACTGAATTCAATGATGTGGCACGAATGATATTTGTCTTGGGTGTCTTGGCCGCTAGTACAAAACTTCAAAATAAAGTGGATAGTATGAAAGTGCCAAAGGGAGTAAAGATCATTATCGGTCTTTTGGTTCTCTTGGCATATATTTCGATTTTGTTTGAAGAACATCGCTGGGATATCAATGCACTTCTAGGATATGGATTCGCTTTTGGCCTGATTGCACTGTTTGCCAAAAACACAATGGATGGAACCAAAGGGTCACTGATCATGTATATGGGACATACCCAAATGGTGACCGGAATCTGGCGATTGAAAGAGTACATTCCTGAAGTTTATATCGCGCCGCTTTGGATTCTTTACGCCTTTGGGATTCTGGCCTGGTCGGTGAAAAGAAACGATGAAATCATGGCCAAAGGGGCAATCCCGTTAGTGGTGGTCGGCCTTGGCCGCTTCTTGTTCTTTCAGTTTTTTGATTTAAGCACTCTGCAAAAAATTGTCTCACTTTTTGTGATGGGCGGACTCATTTTTGCAGGTGGCTATCTCTACCGTAAGGTGGTAAAAAACTGATATGCGTAATCTGATCACCTTTTTTGCGACTAGACACATGCTCACCAACGTCATCTTCTTTGGGATGATTATGTTGGGAGTCTTTTCCTGGATGAATATCGGAAAAGAGGAGATGCCGGAGTTTGAATCTAACTGGATTCGAGTCACGACAGTTTACCCCGGTGCACCAGCTGAAGACGTTGAACTTTTTGTGACAAAGCCTCTTGAAGATGAACTAAAAGGAGTTACGGGAATCGAAGAGCTGGTAACGACTTCTAGTGTAGGAGTTAGCTCCCTTCGAATTACCTTGGATGATGATTATCCAGATAAAGACGAAGTGGTTCAGGAAATCAAAGATGCTGTACTTCGCGCTAATCTTCCAAGTGAAGTAAGAGACCTTCCCAAAATTCGTCAGTTCAAGTCTGCTGCAAAAGCGATTCTCGATATTGGTCTTTATTACAAAGGTCACAAGTTTCTGACGCCTGAACAACGGGCAGAACTTCAAAAGTATGTTTTAAGTTTTGAAAACCAACTTCTTGCTATTCCAGAAGTCAGCTCTGTCGATAAAGATTATTATCGCAAACCTGAGCTTCAAATTTTAGTGAACCCTGACGATAAGCGGGATCTTGAAATTTCACTTTCAGAAATTCGTTCTCAGATCCAGGCCAATAATATTCGAGTTCCGATCGGTGCCATGCAAGACAAAGGGGAGAGTAAAGTTACTGCTCTCAATGAGCTTGAAGATGTGGACTCTCTCAAAAATCTGATTCTTCGTGGTAATTATGAAGGACTTGGAATCAAACTTGGTGAGATTGCAGAAATTAAAAATGGATTTGAAAAGAGTACTTCGATTTTCAAAATCAATGGACATGAGGGTGTTTTTCTCAATGTTCAAAAATCAGTCTCTATTGATATCTTGACAGCTCAAGCGGCGGTTAAAAAGTTTATTGCTAACTTTCAAAAGGCCAATAAAGATTCTCCTCTTGGGATTGTCATGATGGACGATGAGTCCTATGACGTGGTTAACAGACTTGAGATCATTACGGCCAACGGAATTATGGGATTCATACTAATCATCTTGATCCTGTTGATCTTCTTGAATGCGAAAGCTGGCTTTTGGGTTGCCATGGGGATTCCTTTTTCCATGTCATTTACCCTTTTGGTTTCCCACTTGATGGGCTACACCGTAAACAATATGACTCTCGCAGGAATCATTATTGTGCTTGGAATTGTGGTGGATGATGCCATCATTATTGCTGAGAACATCGCTAGAAAAAGAGAAGAGGGCCTGGATTTTCAAGCAGCAAGTATTGAAGGAACAACTGAGGTTATCAAGCCCATTTTCGCTTCGATCGTCACCACATGTGCGGCTTTCGTTCCACTCTTTTTCTTTCATGGATTTTTTGGAAAACTGGTCTCCTATATTCCTGGTATTGTCATTTTGATGTTACTAGGATCATTGATTGAGTCTTATTTTGTTTTACCTGGTCACATGTCTGGCCATACTCCACTACTTGATAAATACGATACTGTTGAAAAGACTGATTCTTGGTTCCATAAAATTGAAAAGAAATACGCCAGGTTTCTTCTTAAATGTTTCAAATATAGAATTCCAATCTTGATTGGATTTGTGGGGATGCTTGCTGGAGCAGCCTTTGTTTATCACAAAGAGATGAAATTCGTGATGTTCCCAAGGGAAGAGTCTCAGGAAATTTTCATCAAAGTTGAGGCCAATAAAGATGCTAATCGCTTTGAGACAGCTGAATACATTCAACCCATCGAAGATATGTTTGTGGCCGATACCAAAAACGTTGTCGGAGTTCGTTCATCAATTGCCGTTTCCCGACGTGGTGGAGCCGTAAAAGAGAATGAAGCTTCAATTTTAGTGGAATTGATTCCTGCTGACGACAGACCTGATCCTCTTCGAAAACTTATGAAAAAGTGGGAAGGTGCAACCGAGAATCTTCCAGGTTTGGAAAAAGTAAAGTTTGTAAAAGGACGTTGGGGACACTCCTCTGGTAACTCGCTTGAGCTTCAGATTCAAGAAAACGATGATAAATATAGAGCTGAAATTGCAGAATTTTTGGCCGAGAAAATGAAGGCCATGCCAACTGTGATTGATGTGGAGATTGATAAGCCGCTTGAAAAAAATGAATTCCTCTTTAAGATTCTTCAAGATCAGTTGATCAAATATAATATCGCCCCTTCAAAAGTGACGACAACTCTTAGAGCATTTGTTGAAGGATCTATTCTTTATTCTATCAATAAAGGCGAAGAAGAAATCGATGTTCGCTTGAGTGTTCCAGATGAGGCTAAATCGAAACTGGAAGACCTTTTGAAACTAAAAGTTGAGAACAACCAGGGTCAGTTGGTCGATCTTAAAAAGATAGTTGAAATTAAAGAAGTGAAACGTCCAATCAATATTCAAAGAACAGACTACAAGCGAACGACTCTCATTTATGCCAATAATAAGGACGCCACTCCATTAGAAGTAGCCGAAGATATGGAACAAAATATCTTCCCTGAAGTTTACTCGAAATACCCAACAACCATTCTTGCTTGGAAAGGTGAAGTTGAAGATTCAAGAGAAAGTGGAAAAGAATTTTTGAACTCAGTATATCTGGTTTTAATTCTGATCTATTTGATTCTTGTGGTGATGTTCAATTCACTTGGAAAACCATTTGTTGTTCTTTCAATCGTGCCTTTTGGTCTGGCAGGTGTGATCTTCGTGCTCTACTTGCATGGTATGTCCGTCTACGGCTTCTTTGCGGCCATTGGAGCACTTGGGATGATCGGTGTTGTGATTAACGATGCTATTGTCATGATCGATAAAATTGAGCGAACACCTGGAGATAGTTGGACTGTCATGGCCAATGTGGCCTCAACCAGGTTACGTCCGATTGTGGTAACCACTCTGACAACAGTGGTTGGTATTCTTCCAACTGCTTACGGAGTGGCCGGGTACGATTCCATGTTAGCTGAAATGATGCTTACCATGGGGTGGGGGCTTGCTTTCGGTACTGTTATCACCTTGATTCTCTTGCCTTGTATGTACTCATTCCTTGGAAAACCAGAAGAGAACTGATTTTTGGGAGCATTTGGGGAGCAAGTTGTAGTTTTTGACTTTTTCCCCTGGATTCCAAAAAATCTGTTAGTTTCTCCCAAAATATTGCGGGAGAGACATCATGAAGAACATATTACTATTAATCTTTGTTTTGATTTCGGCTGAAGTTTTGGCAGGCGATAAAATGAGCCTGGCCAGAAGAATGGGAAGAGAATTCAAAGTTGAATGGATGGAAGATATCAAACAAGATATCAAAGACAACGACCTCGATGAGCTATTGACTCGAGAACTCAAAGAAGCTGAGCTCACAAAACTGAAATGTCCCAAGTACAATTCCTTTACTGAAGAAGACCGATTGAAATTTTGGATTCTCTTCATGGCAGGAATTGCAGCTTCTGAAAGTGCCTTTGATCCCAAGTGTTTTTACGAAGAACCAGGAACTCACGACAGTTTTGGACTACTCCAAATTGATGGACCGAACTCCAGGGCCCATGGCTGTGTCAAAAGAGATGGAACTAAACCAAGCGGTGGCAAAGAAGGAAAAGAAGAAGGAAAGGATATGTATGATCCTGAAATCAATCTTCGTTGTGGGATGTACATTGTCAGAAATCAGCTTCGACGATCAGGGGAACTTTTTTATAAGGGAAGCTATTGGGCGGTTCTTCGGGTCGGAAGAAAAGGTCATGAACGATTTTTAAGATTTATTCATCAAAATATTAATCAGATTCCAGCTTGTCAGTGATCAAGGAGCAAAGGCCAGATCGGATTCACCTGTGTTGTTTTCGAATCTGGAGAAGTCGGACCAGCTCGCGATGATTTTGGCGGCTGTACCGGCCGGGATAATGGAGTGAGGATCTTTTCCAGGTAAACTGGTCTGAAGTCCGTACTCCTCAATTGATCTTCGAATGGCCGGGAAATTGTGAGCATTGACTCGATTGAGTTTAGTATCTTCCCTGAATCTAGGTAGAAAGCTTAAACCCATGTAGCCTTTGGTTCCTTTGAAATCTTCGTTCTTGAAACCCTGTGTGCTCATAGTTCTGATTTGTCCCATCGGATAAGTTCCAAGTCGTGAAACGGTATCACCTTCTGTACGGTAGTGAACCATCTGATCGTCGAATCTCGTTCCAATTAGATCTTCATCAAATTGCTGACGCATTTCAATGAGCGGTTTTGCCCCAAAAGCATTCCAAGTGACCACATCAATTTGATTCATAGCGATCGGGTCACGGGCCCGATTGTTCTTTTTAAAATCAACCATGGCCTTATGAGCAAAGGCCTGGGCCAGACCACCTCCAAGAGAGTGTCCAGTGAATTGAATTTTTCCACCTTGTGTGATGAAGTCATT
>SBGE01000255.1 GCA_006226755.1 Deltaproteobacteria bacterium
CAAAAATTCTTTAAATTTTACAAATGGAAATTTGATAAAATTCCAAATTGAAAGAAAGAATCCTTTGAAGCTGAATTTTTTTCCTTTTAGTGATCTAAGAGAAATGATCCAATGTGTGACATGTCCCTGAAAATTCCCAATGAAGCCCGTGAATTTTCCCATGAGCTGTGGAACAAATGCCATCACTTTTGCCAGAATTATCTGGAACCAAATGATCATGGCCATTTTCTTTTCGTGGGACTTATCTCTAATCCCAATGAGAAGAGTTTGGAATTTTTTAGGCGCAAGTTTGTGGTAGAGTTCCCAGAACTTCTTAATGATCTTGATGATCAAAGAATCCATTTTAGTTTCTACTTTCGACCACTTTTTCAAATGACACCTATAATTCCAATTGTCTCGATATGAGACCTCATTACCTTATCGGGTATTTACGTAAAACATTAATAAACCGAGAAAATGACTCGTGTAATAATTGGAAGTCGTTGAAATCCCATACACCTACCGATTCCAGAGGAAAAAAAATCCATCCTTGCACAGAGGGATGCCCTGAATTGGAAAAAAGAAGATCGAACTCCGAGAAGCCTAATGTAACTGGGCTTCTTGTACTTCGAGAAGTGGAGGAATGGAACTATGAAACACCTGCTTTTGATTTTATTACTTTCTGTTAGTGCTGTTGGATGTGCAAACTTCGCTTATCCTGACAGAACTTTTATTGAGCAAATGGATCACGAGACTGATGGATTTTTTGTTCCAGGTCAGGACTTTTCTGTAGTTCCTGGGGATAACGGAGTTGAAGGAAGAACGATGGATGAAATCCGCCAAAGAACTCCTGCTTCGGCCAGAACAAGAGAGGATGAGCTTGAATCGCGATCACTTGCTGGAGAACTTCGTGCGAAACTTAATTCATTGGATGAACGAGAGTATGATGAATACGCACGCTACCGCGAATATCTCCCAACCAACTCAGATAAGTTGTACTATTTGAATCTTCCTCGTGAAGAGAGAGTTGATTATCTTATGACCAGAGGTTACGCACCTGAGATTAGTAAAAAATATCTCAAGGAAAAACAAAATGGTCGTGGAATGAGTTATTTTGAATCTCGTGCTGTTCGAGTAACCGAGATCACGCATGGAATGAGTAAGCTTCAAGTTCAAGACCTTTGGGGAAGACCAACACGTGTTGATGTTGCTGGAAATCCTGCCAATGAAAACGAGAGATGGTCCTTCTACGAAAGTGGTAAAGTACGCCAGGTTTTCTTCGAAAACGGCCGGGTTGCTGGCTGGATCGTCGACTAATTATTTAAGTCATTGAAATCTCATAGCGAAGAACCCCTTTTATAGGGGTTTGCTTCGTGTCAAATAATTGTATAATTCATTCTTTTCTTATATTCTGCCCCTCAATCTAACGCCCCAAATCTGCTCGCTAAATGTGCGAAAGGTGCACTCAAGAAGAGGTGGAAAAATGAGCAATCTTTTGAATGATTTTTCACTGGAGTTTGAAAAACCACTCCGTGATCTTGAAAATCAGATCCAAGAACTTAAAGACGTTACCAATAAAACAGGTGGAGTTGATCTAAGCAACGAAATCAATGCTCTTCAGAAGAAGGTTGATTCACTGTTGACCGAGATTTATGGAAACCTTACTCCATGGGATAGAGTTCAGTTATCAAGACACCCGAAAAGACCTCACTCAATTGATTATATTCAAGAGTTGATTGAAGACTTCAAAGAAGTTTCAGGGGATCGTCGATTTGCCAATGATCCAGCAATCATCACAGGATTTGGTTATCTCGATGGGCAGAACGTTGCCGTAATTGGAATCGAAAAGGGTAGAAAAACCAAAGAAAAGGTTTTGCATAATTTCGGAATGCCAAGACCTGAAGGTTATAGAAAAGCACTGAGAATTATGCAAACCGCAGCACAGTTTAATATTCCTGTTGTTGCTTTCGTAGATACTCCGGGAGCTTATCCTGGTATCGGTGCAGAAGAGAGAGGACAGTCTGAGGCCATTGCAAAAAACTTGGCTGAAATGTTTGATGTAAAAACTCCAATCGTTGCCTGTGTCATCGGTGAAGGCGGTTCAGGTGGAGCTCTTGGAATTGCTATCGCCGACAAAGTTTTGATGATGGAATATTCAATTTATTCAGTCATTTCTCCTGAGTCTTGCGCTTCTATTCTTTGGGCAGATCCAAAAATGGCGGAAACTGCAGCTAACTCATTACAGTTGAGCCCTGAAAAAGCTCTTGAGCTCAAGGTGATTGATGGAATTATTCCAGAGCCAATTGGTGGAGCTCAAAGAGATTGGCCGGTTGCCATGAACAAAGTAAAAGAAGCGCTCACAAAAGAAATCAAAAGTTTGATCAAAATGGATATGAATAAAGTTCTTGAAGAAAGATTCAACAAATTCAGATCCATGGGCAATCAAACCATAATTCAATAATAGAGGTAGATGTGTCACTTCAATCCATGACAGGGTACGGACGAGGAGAAGCAGCAGGAGATAATTATACTGTTGTTACTGAAATCAAGAGTGTGAATCATAGATTCAAGGATATTCGTTTCAAAATGTCTTCTATGTTTGCTCCGATTGAAATGGATTTGAAAAAGACATTAGGCGAGTCATTTCACCGTGGAAGCTTCGATATCTTTATCAATTACAAACGAAGTGAAAACAACACAAAATTTGATGATATTGATCCAGCTAAAGTGAAGAACTTTCTGGAAATGATGAAGAAAGCTACCGATCAGATTGATGTGGATTTTGAATGTTCTTATACAGATTTTCTCAGATCAGAATTCATGGCCGATCAAGATGATACCAAGTCTGAGGAACTTCAGGCCCTTGCTAGAGAGGCCTTCGGGAAAGCTGTAGCGGCTTTGACTGTTTCGAGACAAGGCGAAGGCGAAAAGATGGTCAGTGTTTTGAAGGATCATCGCGATATATACAATCAGCACTACCAAGAGATAGCGAAACAGGCAGATACTTTTCAGACTCATATTGAAGAAAGACTTAAAAAGAAGTTTCAGGACTTTCAAGCCGAAATCAAAATAGATGAGCCACGTTTCCTTCAAGAAGTGGTTTACTATCTTGAAAAGATGGATGTTCACGAAGAAATAAATCGGATCAAGGCTCACCTGGAGAAATTTGACCAACTTCTTACGACCAATAGAGAAGTAGGAAGACAAATTGACTTTCTCGTTCAGGAACTTGGTAGAGAAACAAATACTATTGGTTCTAAATCCTCAATGAAAGAGGTTTCAGACAATGTTGTTCAAATGAAAGTTCAACTGGAAAAAATCCGCGAACAAGGATTGAATCTGGAATGAAAAAAGGAAAAATCGTCATCATTGTTGCTCCTTCCGGTTCTGGAAAGTCCACACTGATCAAAAAACTCAAACAGGAGTTTCCAGAGTTGGTGGAATCTGTGTCATTCACAACCAGACCGATCAGAGAGGGAGAAGTTGATGGTGTTGCCTATAATTTTTTGAATGAGGAAGAATTCAAGGCAAAAATAGACGCGGGAGATTTCCTGGAGTGGGCGAAAGTTCACGGAAATTATTACGGAACCGATAAGAATTTTGTTAAATCTCGGATTGATAAAGGTGTAAACCTACTTTTTGATCTCGATGTTCAGGGGACTGATAGTTTCAAGTCTCATTTTAAAGACGACGCCAAGGCCATCTTTATTGCTCCTCCTTCAATTGATGAGCTAGAGAACAGGCTAAGAGGTCGAGGAACAGATTCCACAGGAGTCATCAATTTGAGATTAGAGAACTCGAGAAAAGAGATATTGAGAAAAGATGACTACGATTACTGTGTCGTTAACGATGAATTGGTCAGGGCTTTCGATGAACTTAAAGTCTTGGTAAGATCAATATTGGAGAATTAATTTGTATCAGCCCCTGGATTTCTCACATGAAAGAGATATTGCTCTCGACGATCTTAAACGTCGAGTCCAGGCCTATTATCCTGATGCAAACTTTGCTCTTCTGGAAAAAGCCTATTATTTCGCTGAAAAAGCACATTCTGGACAAGTAAGAAGCTCTGGAGAAGAATACTTCATCCACCCAATCAACGTAGCAGCTACCTTGATCAAGCTCAGGCTTGATATGGATAGTATTGCAGCAGGACTTCTTCATGATGTTGTAGAAGACTGTGGTGTTACACCTGAAGAGATTGATAAAGAGTTTGGTCCCGATGTCTGTCAAATTGTTGTTGGATTGACCAAAATCTCTAAAATCAAATTCAAAACTAAAGAAGAGAGCCAGGCAGAGAACTTTAGAAAGATGGTCGTGGCCATGGCCAAGGATTTACGAGTTATTATCGTAAAGCTTGCTGATCGTATGCATAACATGCGGACTCTTCAGTATGTTAATGAAGACAAGCAGAAGAAGATTGCTCAGGAAACTCTGGATATTTATGTCCCATTGGCCTCTCGACTGGGGATCAACTCGGTTAAAGGTGAATTAGAGGATCTATGTCTGAGATTCCTTCACCCCGAAATCTATTATCGACTTGCTGAAAAAGTGGCGATGAAGAAATCAGAGCGTGAGAAATATATCAATGAAACTGTTCGTGTTATCTTGGACAAGTTGATTGATTATGGAATGAAGTCGTTAGTAAAGGGGAGACCAAAGCATTTCTTCTCTATTTATAAAAAGATGATTGCCCGAGGTGTAGACTTCGAACAGATTCAGGATGTTTTGGCATTCCGAATCATCGTTAATAATATCACTGAGTGCTATAAGGCTTTGGGGATTATTCACTCCTCATTCACTCCGATTCCTGGTCGATTCAAGGATTATATTGCGATACCAAAGATCAACAACTACCAGTCTTTGCACACGACAGTTATTGGACCGAAGGCGGAGCGAATTGAAATCCAAATTCGTACTGATGAAATGGATGAGGTTGCTGAGACCGGGGTTGCTGCCCACTGGAAGTATAAAGAAGGAATCAAGTCCGGAAAGAGAAAGCTGGATTGGGTTCAAGAGCTTCTGGAATTCAACCAAAGTGTTGATAACAATAGTGAGTTCATGAATGTGGTCAAAAATGACCTCGATATGGGTGGAGTATTTGTCTTTACTCCGAATGGAGATGTGAGAGAACTTCGTTATGGAGCCACTCCATTGGATTTTGCCTATGCGATTCACACTGATGTTGGAAACAGATGTGTCGGTGCGAAAGTTAACGGTAAGATGGTTCCACTAAGACATACTTTGAAGTCCGGTGACACCGTTGAAATTATGACCAGTAAGAATCAGTCTCCTTCAAAAGACTGGTTGAATATAGTCAAAAGTTCTAGAGCAAAAACCAAAATCAAGCAGTACTTGCTCAAGATTGAAAGAGATCAAAACCAGGACCTTGGAAAAGAGATTCTTGAAAAAGCATTTAGAGTCTTTGGAACATCACTTTCAAAAGTTCTTAAAAGTGGGGAACTTGCCAAAGTCATCAGTGAGTTAAAATACTCGGATGAAGAAGAACTCTATATTCACGTAGGTTCAGGGAAATTTTCGGCCAAAGATATTATTGAAAGAATTCCGGCCTTGAAAAAAGAAGAAGATAAGGACGCTGAAAAACTCAAAGAAATCAATTCTTACAGCCAAAAGCTTTCCAAAAGTGTTCGTAAAAAATCAAATAAAGACAATGCTGTCATTGTCGATGGTATGAACGACGTGATGGTAAGAATGGCCAGATGTTGTAACCCGATTCCTGGTGACCCTATCATGGGCTATATCACCAGAGGGAGAGGGATTACTGTTCATCATGTCGATTGTACTCGGGTAGAGGCAGGTGACTTGGCCAGAACAGTCAATGTTGAGTGGAACTCTGAATTCAACTTCAAGCATCCTGTGAATATTCGAGTCATTACTCACGATAAACCGGGTATTCTATCCTCAATATCAAAAGTCATTACTGGGATTAGCGTTAACATTCGTTCTGCTATTGCCAAATCCCTTCCTGATAGAAAGGGCTCGTTTATTTTTGAAGTGGAAGTCAAAGACTATTCAGAGCTTTTGAAAACAATCTCTACTATTGAATCGCTTGAAGAAGTCATCTCTGTAAATAGAGTCTGATTAAAGCGATGGTCTGGCGTCTTTGTCCCAGAGAAGAAGAAATCCCCACGTACGAGTAATTTTGAAAACTTCTTTATAAAGAATCTTGAGACTTCTTATGTTGTCATAGCTGGTTTGGATGCCTGTGTAATAGAATTCATAACCATAATCATCCGGCATGAGCTTGTTCATAATGAGTTTGATGCGCATAATGTGGTAGTCATGGCTGACAATCAAAATTCTTTTGAGTCCATTGTGTTTTCTTAAATACCTAAGTGTCGAAAGAACATTCTCAACCGTATTTGATGCGAGATAATCGATCTCGATTAAATCTGGATTGGGTGGGTTTACGGATTCTTTGAGATCAAGAAGAGTATCCACACTGTTTTTTGAGTATACTCCAGTGATGAAAACTCTGGGTTGGTTATAATCCTTCGCTTTCTTTAGACCGTAACCGATTCTACCCTTGTCTCCAGTGAAGACGACAATAGCGTCAGGTGGCCTTTTGAAAAAAGCTTCCTGGCTTTCTTTGTTTTCATCTTCTGATACAACGATGAAGAACATACAGCTAAGAGTATAGAGAATAAAAAGAAGTAGGAGAAAGAAGCCCACATTACGAGAATATCGCATGTAACGTGTGCTTCTTGTCTCGAATACGTACTTGGAAGTAAACATTATCTGGCTGCAATGACCTCAATCTCAACCAAAGCACCTTTTGGAAGAGCTGGGACTTCAACACAGCTTCTGGCCGGATAAGGCGCAGAAAAATAGTTTTCGTAGGCTTTGTTGACCTCTCCAAAATTAGCTAGGTCTGTTACAAAAATACTTGTCTTGATGATGTTCTCTCTCTTCATGTCTTGAGCTTCAAGTAATCCATCAATATTCTTCATGATTTGATCCAGCTGCCCTTTGAAGTCTTCTTTCATTTCCATTGTGGCAGGATCAAGTCCGATTTGACCTGAAAAATAAGTCACTCCAGCATATTCTACGCCTTGAGAGTAGGTACCTACTGCAGCAGGGGCTTTATCTGTTGAAACAATTTTCTTATCCATTCTTCATACCTCTTTCACGTTTAAACTCATCTACAATTGAGAGAAGAGCAGTCAGGTTACACATATTCACAATTTCAGAAATTGTAGCAGTTCTTTGGATAATATTTGCACTTCCCGTTAGTGGAACTAGTACAGGTCCAATCGCATCTGCATCTGAGAGCTGCGCGAGAAGTTTGTAGGAAATGTTGGCAGAAGCCAGGTTAGGGAAGACGAGAATATCGGTTGGTCCCTTCAATTCGTTGAAAGAGAAAAGCTTGTCGAGAATTCTCTTGTTAACTGCAACGTCTGCCTGCATTTCACCTTCACATTCCATGTTTGGATATTTTTGTTTGGCAATTTGAACTGCTTTCTTAACTTTTTTTGCATCAGGATGAGCATTTGATCCAAAATTTGAAAAGCTCAAGAAGGCCACACGAGGCTCTTTCTTCATCAAGCTGTGATAAAGTTCTGCAGTTGCCGCTGCAATCTCTACCAAGTCTTCTGCACTTGGATCAATTTGCGCCGTACAGTCTGCAAGAAAGAGAACTCTATCTTTGAATACCATCAGAAAAATACCAGCAGCTTTTCTGTGCTTCTCTGTACCGATAACTTTCATGATTGGTGTAAAGCATTCTGGATAGGATAGAGTTGGTCCTGCAATAAAGGCTTCTGCAAGTCCTTGCTCTACCATGCTTGCACCAAAATAGTTCTCTTGTGCCATCATATCTTCTGCATGGTAGTGAGAAACACCGTCTCTTTGTTTTTTCTTGGTGAACTCAGTAACAAACTTATTAAAGTGTTCACTTTTGGCCGGAGTAATAATTGGTAGTTCTTTAAGTTTATCAAGTCCCAAGGATGACATCTTGTCGTGGATCTTGGTTTTACTTCCCAATAGAATTGGATCAATTTTTCCCTCGTCAACAAGATGGCTGACAGCTTGAAGAATCCTGGTGTTGGAGCCTTCTGCGAAAACCATTTTTACAGGACCTTGTCTCTTAACCCAAGTTGAAAGACGGTCTCTTAGGGATTTCATCAGAGCACCGGAAGTTCCGAGTCTGTCCTCAAGTGAATTGGCATATTCTTGCAGATCTTCAATTTGAATTCTAGCTACACCTGAATCCATAGCAGCTTTTGCAACAGCTGGAGCGACTCTGGTCAATGCTCTGGTATCAAATGGTTTTGGAATGATGTACTCAGGTCCAAATGTGAAATTATCCTGATCGTAAGCAAGTTTTACTTCTTCAGGAACTTCTTCCCTGGCCAGGTCTGCAAGAGCACGTACAGCTGCCATTTTCATTTCACTATTAATTTTTCTGGCCCTTACATCCAAAGCTCCTCTGAAAATAAAAGGGAAACCAAGAACGTTGTTTACTTGGTTAGGATAATCAGAGCGTCCTGTTGCCATGATGGCATCATCTCGAACTTCTGCGACTTCTTCGGGTAGGATTTCTGGTTCAGGGTTGGCCATGGCAAAGATAATTGGATTAGGTGCCATTGTCTTGACCATTTCTTTTGTAAGAACGCCTTTAGCAGAACAACCAATAAAGACATCAGCATCAACCATGGCGTCTGCCAATGTTCTCTTTTCAGTTTTGACAGCGAACATATCTTTGTATTTGTTCATACCATCAGTTCTTCCTTGGTAGATAACGCCTTTCGAGTCGGTCATGAAAAGGTTTTCTTTTTTCGCTCCAAGGTCTACGAATAATTGAGCACAAGCGATGGAAGCAGCTCCAGCTCCACTGAAGACCATAACAACTTCATCAATTTTTTTGCCTGTTATCTCAAGAGCATTAAGAAAACCAGCTGAAGCGATAATGGCCGTTCCATGTTGGTCGTCGTGGAAAACAGGAATGTTCATTTTTTCTACGAGTTGGCGCTCGATTTCAAAGCACTCAGGTGCTTTGATATCTTCAAGATTGATTCCACCAAAAGTAGGTTCTAGTTTTTCAACAACACTAACCATTCCTTCAACTGTTGGTTCATCAACTTCAATATCGAAAACGTCAATGTCAGCAAATCTTTTAAAGAGGACGCCTTTACCTTCCATTACTGGCTTACCGGCAAGAGCTCCAATATTTCCAAGCCCTAAAACAGCTGAACCATTGGAGATAACTCCAACTAAGTTCCCTTTGGTTGTGTACTTATAGGCATCATCAGGATTTTTTGCAATTTCAAGACAAGGTGCTGCTACTCCTGGTGAATAGGCAAGTGAAAGATCATTGCTGGTAAGAGTAGGTTTAGTTGTCGTAACCTCAATTTTTCCAGGTCTTCCATCTTCATGATATTTGAGTGCGGCTAAATATTTGGCGTTCTTTTCATCGGCCATAGAGCTTCCTTTTTGAGAAAAAATTAATCCCCCTAGGCTATGTCAAAATACTTAAGGTTTCCATGCCAAGCGGGTTAATTTAACTCGGTGCAGGTCTATGACGCAGTTTGTTTTTCACCTTTAAATACAAAGGGATAGAGAATTAGCCCTAAGGTTGTCGAAAGAATGCCGATGTAAAGCTCATCAATATTGGCTGCAAAGCCTGAATGGGAGGCATTTCGCCAGTAAGAAGTTCCGATAATTCCAAGAACACAGGCGAAAATGAACTGATTATCTTTGATCTTTCCTGGAAACAAATAGCCATACACTACCGGTAAAAGCAGGCAGCTTGCGGAGTAACTTCCAAGAGTTTTCCAAACTTTTTTAATATTTCCTTCAAAGGCAACCGCCATGAAGATAGAGATAATTCCCACACTGACTATGCCAAGATGATGAAGCATCACTTTGCCTTTGAACTTTTTAGGAACCAAGTCATAAGAAACAGTTGTTCCGGCCAAAAAGAGATAAGAATCGAGAGTCGAGAGAATTGTAGCGAGTATTCCTGCCAGAACAAAACCTCTTACCCCTGAAGGAAGTAATTGAACGGCATAAGTAAGATAGGCTTGTCCTGACTCAGCTTCAGGGATGACAGCACGAGCATACATCGCTCCAAATGTGGTGCAGATGTCAAAACAAAACCAGATGAGTGTTGAAATCAGAATTCCTTTCTTGGCAACTTTTGGTGATTCAGCGGCAAAGACTCTTTGATAAAAATTTGGATCAACCAGTGTCGAAAGGGCGATAAATCCCCAGACGAGAGTTGTTGCCAATGTTTCTCCTCCAGTCAGGTGAAAATGAGTCTCAGGAAGATTTGCTTTTAAAAATCCCAATCCACCGAACGTTGTCATGGAAAGAAGTAAGATCAAAAATACACCAGAGCACATGACAAAGAACTGGACAAGGTCTGAGAAGACGACAGCTCTAAAGCCTCCCCACATTGAATAGAGTATCACTAGGAAAACGCCTGCACTCATGCAGACAACAAGACTTCCTCCAAATAAAGCCTTTAGGAAGAGTCCAAGACTGATGACATATGCAATTGGGAGAACGTTGAAAAAATTAAAATAACCACTCAAGATAGCAGATCTTGGCCCAAACATTTTGCTGATAAGATCCGGCAAGGTGACTGCTTGATAACTCTTCACATGATCAATGATGAATAAGGCAAAGATTATATAGGCTACGTACCAAAAAGCCCCTTGGGTTACAAAATTAAATATTCCCTTCTTAAATGCAATCTCTGTGACTCCAAAAATTCCACCGTACCATGTTGCAACCAGAGTTCCGACAAACATAGGAAGAGTCAGATGTCTTCCCATTAAAAGAAGATCCAGAAAATTGGCCTGTTCGTTGTCTTCGTCAATTTCTCTATTCTTTCTAAGCTCGCCATAGATTACAGCAGCAAATGTACAGAAGAGAACAAGACCAAAGATCGTCCAATCAAGAGGTGTGATAATTTCAGAGAGAGTAACTTTAGGTGAAAAGGACTGGGACACGGGATTCTCCTTACGGCAGCTCTAACTGCATCAAGTTCTAGGGTCGCCCTCTTTAAAGGACCTCTCAGTTACTTTTGGTAACTCCCCTGAATCGTCTAATGTCCCAGTTCTACATGGAGCGGAATTAGTTGTCTAGATTGCCTCCAAACTTTTCGCTAATTTCGATTTCTATTCCATTAGGGTCTACAACATAAACGGAACGGCTTCCTGGGTATTCTACGTGCCCACCGTACTCGTAAGGAATCGCTTCGTGGTCCAATTTCTCAATAATTCCATCATAATTGAGAACATTGACTCCAAAGTGGTTAAAGAAACCTGAAGCGACCTCTCCTGCTCCAAGACTTTCGTAAAGGCATAGGTAGAACCCGTCTTTCTTTCCAATAATGGAATATTTATTACCAAGACTACTTGTTCCTGATTCTTTTTCATCGAGATCAAAGAGCTTTTTGTAGAAGTCCTTTGAAAGTTCAAGATTTTTTACATTTAGATTGAGATGATCAATCCCTCTTATATCAAACATGATTATTCTCCTTAAATCATTCTGTTGTTTACAATGCTTTTGCTTTTATTGAGCCTACAATTGGCATAAGCATAGGCCCTTTCGAATTTGAGGTTCCCAAACAAAAGGGTTTCAAAGATTTCTAGTATATATTTCATTTTGTTTCTCCTTGTTGAGTGATGCCTTGATTATCGTCATTTTTGACAATAAATAAATTCGATAGTATTTATAGGCTTATAGTAAAAATCTATCGGAGTTCTGATGACATTGACTCAACTTGAATATGCCCTTGCTGTTGATACGCATAGACATTTTGGAAAGGCCGCAAAATCTTGTCATGTGACCCAACCAACCTTGAGTATGCAACTTTCGAAGCTAGAAGATGAAATGGGAATTATCCTTTTTGATCGTTCAAAGTCCCCGATACTTCCTACAGATGAAGGTGCTGCATTTCTCAAACAGGCCAGAGTCGTTATCAAGGAATTTCGAAGATTAGGAGATGTCATTCAAAATGAAGGAGAAGATCTTTCAGGAAAACTTCATTTAGCCGTCATCCCAACTTTGTCTCCTTATGTGATTCCTCTTTTTGCCAAGAAATTTTCTATGACTTATCCCAAAGTAGAATTAATCATAGAAGAAAGAAAGACAGAAGAAATTATCAAATTACTAGATGAAGATAAAATTGATGTCGGTTTGTTGGTAACTCCTCTTGGGATAGATACCTTAATTGAAAGAGTTCTATTCTATGAGGAATTCTTTCTTTTCTGTAATCCTGCTTCTGCGATGTTCAACCGAAAGAAAGTCACTACAGAAGAAATTGACAACGAAAATTTGTGGATATTGGATGAAGGACATTGCTTTCGCGATCAAGTTCTTAAGATATGTAAATACAAAGGGAAGAGAAAGGGCGATATTCAATTTCAAAGTGGAAACCTGGAAACTTTGAAGAATATGGTTAAATCATGGGGAGGAGAGACTCTTCTTCCTAAATTAGCCGTTGATCAACTCGATTCCAATGAAAAGAAATGGGTAAGATCTTTTTCTTCTCCAGTACCTACTCGTGAAGTCTCTCTTGTACACAATCGTATTTATCTCAAAGAAAAATTTATAGAAGCTCTTCAAGAGGTCATAATCAATTCCCTTCCAAAAAGTGTAACGACCCTTAAGTCTAAATCTCTAAAGGTTGTCCCTTTGAACTGAAGTCAAAAGGAAACCAGTGTCACTCTGACCATTTTTCATTGAAAAAGCCTAAGTGCCTATGAATAAAGGCTTTTGCCCATTTTTAGTCTCTTTTCAGTCTGATAGAAAAAGTTGAAGTTTTAAACAAAGCAAATCAAATCAAATATGATTTAATGCTTTGGCCTTCTTGATAAACCCGGGATTGGGTGAATGGCAACGTCAACGGAAGAGGGAGTTCTCATGAAGAGAGAGAGGAAAGAAGGGAAGTTCGTATTTTTTATTTTAGGATTCATGCTTTTGGTTACGGCCTGTGGGAGACAGGAAAAACCAACGGATTTTGCAGGAGTCTTTAGTAGTCAAATCATCATTGGTGATCTTGACTGGAAAGAAATCACAACATTATCAACATCAAATCCAATTCGTAGTAACGGTAAAGCTGTAGGTGCTGTCGATCTACCTGTGATGGGAAGTCGTTGTACAGGCTTTCTTATTTCTGAAGATGTCTTTATGACAAATCATCACTGTATACCTACCAGCAGTCATTCGCGTGGAGTAACAGTAAAGTTCAAACATGAAAAAGGAGTCAGTGCTGCCGATCACGCTAAATATGATTGTTCGGAGTTTATTGGGAACAATCAAGAATTGGATTTTGCGCTTTTGAAATGTTCTGGAAGTCCTGGTAGGAAGTTTGGATTTGTAAAGCTTGATTCAGATCAGAAGTCGCAGGGGTCATCTATTTATATAGTCCAGCAAAATTGTGATTACTATAATGACAGTAACTGTGACTGGACTAAAAAATACAGTGAAGGGAAGATTACAAAAGTTGCAGCTGAGTATTCACACGATGCAGACACTCTAGGTGGGTCTAGTGGTTCTCCAATGTTCAGTAAAACGACTCATGAAGTAGTGGGAATCCATCACGCAGGTGCTGGCAATAACGGAATGGGTAGAGGTTACGAAAACTTTGCGGTACCGATGTCAAAAATAGTCCCTTACATCTTGACGCATTTTCCACAGGTTGATCTTGGAGGCTCTGGTGATGATACTGATCAGGATTCAGGTGATCAAGGTCAAGATTATGAGCCAAACAATAGTCTGACTAATGCAGCAGTTGTAGGACTTCCATTCTATGCAGATTTGAGCATATCAAGCAGTACAGACAATGATTACTTCAAAGTTAAAACAAATAGCTCTGGGAAACTTAAAGTCAAAGTATCGTTTGTTCACTCGAAAGGAGACTTGGATGTTAAGCTGATCAACGGTTCCAAACAGACAATTGCAAAAAGTGAATCTACTTCAAGTGTTGAGCAGATTGAATTTGAAGTAGGAGAAGGCACATTCTATATCAAAGTATTTGGTTATAAAGGAGCTAAGGGTAGTTACAAAATTGAAGCGACATTTGAAGGTCAAGCTGCTGGAAATGAGCCAAACGATTCAATTGCTACAGCTACACCAGTGGCCCTGCCGACGGTTCTAAAAAAAGAGATAGAATCTGATGGAGACAAGGACTTTTACGAAATCAAGTTGGCCTCAACAAAAACTGTGAGTGCAAGTTTGTCTTTTAGCCATAGCAGGGGAGATCTTGATCTTTATATCTTGAATACCGACGGCGAAGTTGTCGATAAATCGACTGGAACAAAGGATCTTGAAGCGATCTCAAGATCGCTATCCAAAGGTACTTATTATGTTGTGGTAGTTGGCTATAAATCAGCTACAGGCTCTTATCAATTGAGTCTCAAATAGGTCTCGCAAAAAAAAAGCCAGCTCGAAGAGCTGGCTTTTTCTTTTTTATTTGTTTTCTTCAAGAAACTTTCTGGCCCTAAGTTCAGACCAGTAATACTCACCATCAAAATTCACAAATCCGACATGACCGCCACTTTCAGGAATCTCTAAAAAGAGATTTTTATTGCGAGCACATTCTCTTATGGGGTAGCAACTTTTTCCAATGATAGGGTCATTCTTGGCATTCACTATCAAAGAAGGAACTTTGATGTTTTCAAGGTATTGTTTAGAACTTGATCTTGAATAATAGTCGTCTGCATTCTTGAAGCCATGCAGGGGGGCAGTGTACTTTTCTGTAAACTCATGCACAGTTCTAACTTTGAAAACATTTTTTACATCGACGATATCTTCGATATTTACGATGTCATTTTTCATAATGATCTTTTGTTTCATAGTTTTTAGAAATTCTAGCATGTAACCAGAATTTAATTTTCTATGAAGCTCTCTGTTTGAACAGCTTAGGTCCGCAGGCATAGAGAACATGATGGCCTTGTCTATTTCAGAAGGAATATCATTTCCTCTCTCTCCTAAATACTTACCAGTAAGGTTGGCTCCCAGACTAAAACCTATCAGTGAAATGCTCTCATATTCTTTAAGAGAAACAGCATGATCGACGACCGTTGCAAGATCATATGTCGCACCTGCATGGTAAAAGATTTTTAATCGATTG
Organism: Deltaproteobacteria bacterium; assembly: GCA_006226755.1. Classification (GTDB taxonomy): domain Bacteria; phylum Bdellovibrionota; class Bacteriovoracia; order Bacteriovoracales; family Bacteriovoracaceae; genus M0603. The sequence goes on from SBGE01000255.1 coordinate 15,083, forward strand.
AGTTCCTGACTACAACCTCTCATGTTCCAGGCCAGAACATCATAATTGTACTGATTGAGCTTTTTAGTCATTCCCTTGATGTAAACAGAATCGGAGTTTCCCTCAAGTCCATGTGAGAGGATGACTAATTTTTTCGATCCAACTTTAGAAAAGTCGAGATCGAGAAAGTCTCCATCAGAAAGTTCGAGTCTCTTACGTTCATAAGTTACGTCTTCAACACTTCTGAAAAAATAAGGGTAAATGGTTTGAATATGTCCATTGGCAAAGAAACGTGGGGCTGTATAGCTTGAATCCTTCAATAACGGCACATGTCCTCCTTATACATTTTCACGTTAGTCCAAAGTCAACCTACAGTTTAACTCATGTAAGTTCAAATTTGCATCAGGCAAAACTTAGGCGTTTTGTTGAAATTTCAGTATCTTCGATGCATTTTTGACGGACCGTGCAAAAAATTCGGCTCGAAGACGAGTAATTTCGGCCTCATTCAGATTTCCCATTTTTCCAAGTCGTTTGATTCGATCCTGAAAGACTTGATAGCAAATAATGGCCGCTGCCACACTGATATTGAATGATTCTGTAAATCCAACAGTTGGAATAATGATATTCAGATCAGATTGTTCGAGCATGTAATCGCTCACACCTTCAAGTTCATTTCCAAGGACGATGGCAGTTGGAATTGTGAAGTCTACTTCTGAAATAGGAATGGCCTTGGCGGTCAAGTGAGTTGTGGCTATTCGATAACCTTTTTCTTTTAACTTCTTAATACAAGGTTCTGGTTCTTCCCATTTCGTCATGTGAACCCATTTATGAGCACCTTGAGTCGTTCTTTTGGAAATTTTAGTTCTTTTACTTTCGACGATATTAATTGGAAGGATGCCAAAGTTTTCAGCAGAACGGACAACAGCATTAATGTTTCCTGTGTCGTATAATCTTTCAAGAACCAAAGTGATGTCACATGTTTTGTCTTCCATGACTTTTTCAATTCTCTCTTTTCGCCCGTCTTGAAGTTGTTCGCTGAAACACTCAAAAATCTGGTGAGGAGAATATTGAATATTGTCGAGAACGAGATGTTCTTCGAGAGGAAAAAGTGTGGAAAATTGTGAATTATCTGTGGTCATAAGCCACCAATAATTACTTCAAATTTAAGTGAAATGGAAGGGATAAATTCCCAGTTTTGTGCTCTTGGAAAGGTTCCGAGTGAGGATATCTCCATAAAAAACCAGTTCTTATGAAGGAGTTGTCTATAGGCAATCGATAAATCGTAATTTGTGATCATAGGTTGAGGTCTGGTGGAACCAATGGCCTTGGCACTATAGGAGATCCCTCTTCTGTTACTTAAAGTATGATACAAAGTCGGGCCATGAACTATGGTGAATGTATCCGTTTCATCCCACCAGGTGGCAGTATTTTGAAAACGGAAAAGTTTGTTGTCTGCAATTTGATAGTCAAAATCAAGAGAGCTTGTTTCTCCAAATCCTTCTTCGAGATACCAAAAGATCGATTGCTCCGCGATGGCCTCAATTGAGAAGGGAAGTTTCCAATTTCGTCTTAACCTTGCTCTCGCAAATGGCTCAGGAGGGATATCAACTCTAATTCCTGTGTCGGCGAAAAAATTCCAGTTTCTGGTTTCGTTAATAAGATATTGAAGAGCCGCTGTTGTTTTCACTTTTTGATTCAAATCAGTTTCTTCTCCAGGTTGTTTGACTGGAGTTGACTCTTCTGCGGATGTTACTTGACTTTGATCGTCGGCTTTTCTTTCAAAGACGAATTTGAAGCGCTTTTGGGTATAGGGAAGATGAATCTTGAATCTAATATTTGCTTCACTGTCGAGATTTTGTCCTTCAACTTTGGTTGTTTGTACCCACATTCTTATCTGACTATTGTTTGTGATATCTTCACCTCTGTCGACACCAAAGAAGCGATCGATTCTGGTGCCGAGTAAAACAATACTCTTGGATAAGGCGGTATGGGCTTCATTAAGAGAAATAGAATAGGGTTTGTCTTCTGGGGGGGGATCTTTATCTGTAGAATAAAATTCTTTAGCAGGAGCCTGCTGATTGAACAAAACAAATATGAATATTAAAAGTATTCTCACAATTACTATTTTGGTCTGTTTTTCTCGTCCTGACAAAAATTGGTTTCTTGACCCGAGCAGGTCTCGGAAAGATAATAGATAAAGACATGGAGGTTTTATGAAATTGATCAAATTATTTGTAGCTATGGCTTTTTTGACATCAACGGCAGCTGTTATGGCCGGTGACTCAAGTTCTGGATGTGGAGCTGGGTGGTATATCTTCAAGAAGAATTCACTGGTTTCTTCTTCATTGCGTGCAACTACGAATGCAATTCTATTGAACGCAACTTTTGGAATGACTTTTGGTACATCTAACTGTTCTCAACACAGTATTGTTAAAGTTGAAAAAGAAGCTATCTATTTTGCAGAAGCAAATCACAATCAATTGATGTTGGATATTGCCAGAGGCGAAGGTGAGTACCTTAATGCGTTTTCAGAAATTGTCGGATGCAAAGAGGACAAACTTGGAAAATCACTCCAGACCAATTTTGACAAGATTTACTCTGATGTAAATGAAAACTCTGTAAAAGTTCTGGATAAAATTGTCCTCCACGGTGAATGTACAGCTGTTTGATTCGCCTCCTCACTTTTCTCATTTTATATAGTTCGGCAGCAGTTTTTGCTGCCGATTTATTTGATCCCATTCAATCACTTTCTAGAACTCGACATTGGCAACTTTTACTACATATGGATATTGGGCCATCGAAATGGTCCTCAAGGGTGGATAGTCCCGAATTCTTTTTTAGTAAGTCTGGAAAAAGGGATCCGGATGCTGAGTTGAAAAGTACTATTCACCATTTTCAAATGCCTTATAAAGGTGACCCTAATAAGCATCCTTTATGTCGTTTCCCAGCTAGAAGAAAATTCATAGAAAAAAAATTAAATCTTAAATTCTCTAATGTCAGATGTCCTGATTTTGAAGAATGGAAAAAGGGAATAAATCCAGTAGGAGTTACTTTGGTTTTTGCCACATCTTATCCTGGAAATCCAGCTTCAATGTTCGGGCATACCTTCTTACGTTTTCGTCGAGGCAATAAAGTAAATGATCTTTTGGACTATGGAGCAAATTATGGTGCCAATACTGACGGATCTGATAACCCTCTATTTTATGCTGTAAAGGGATTATTCGGGGGATATAAAGGATCATTTTCAGTTAGTCCGTATTATCAAAAAGTGAACGAGTACGGACAAATTGAAAGTCGTGACTTATGGGAATATGAACTCAAGTTATCTGCATCTCAGATTGACCTGATGATCTCTCATTTATGGGAGCTTTATTACAATGCCTGGCTTGATTATTGGTTTGTCGATGAGAATTGCTCTTATGTTCTAGCCGCCTTGATCAATGTTGCTAATCCTGATTGGAAGTTAGTTGACTCTAGAAAATGGTTTGTCATGCCACATGATATTGTAAAGAAAGTATCAATGCAGATACCTCTTCGTTCTATCAAATTTCGACCTGGAGTAAAGAAAGTCTTAGAGGAGAGATTGGAGCATCTTGATGGTGAACAAAGAGATAAGTTCGAGAGATTGATTGACGGAAAAAATGTCAAAAGTTTAAAAACAGATACTTTGGATGCAGGATTGGATTATTTCAATTACAAAAAAATGAAACAGAAGGGACAGCTCTCTAAAAAAGAAAATAGTCTCTATCAAAAACTACTGGTCGCGAGATCAAAAAGAAGTGATAGAGGAAACCTTATTTTCGTTCCAACCAAAAACAGACCTGATGATGCTCACCAGTCGAGTCTTCTCGGTATGACCGTCTCTCACGATAAGGATAAGTTTTCCTATTTCTTCACTAATGAACAAGTTTTCAAAGATTGGATAGATGCTGATAAAGGTTATGAACCTTTTAGTCGCTTTAAGGCCTTCGGATTCACAGTCAAGGCCAGTGAGTTGAGAATTGAATTTGATAATCTAAATTTGGTTTCTGCGACTTCGCATACTCCGTGGAATACTATTGATGCTTCTGTCTCATGGGAAGTGAATTCAGGTTATAGGAGAGTTTGGGATAATCGTTGCGACAACTGTTTTCCTCTTGAGCTTGAGGGAAAAGTTGGTCTTTCATTTATGAGTACTCATGATTCCTTATTTACTCTTCTTGTTGGAGGTTTTGGGCAGGCCCATGGAGATCTTCCGGATGGGCATGGAGCAGGTTGGATTGTCACGTCGAGGATGGGGCACTCAGCGAACGACAAGCTCAAGTTTTTTATCGAAGGAAACATCAAGTCCGATCAAGCAAACAAAAACTCTGATTGGTATCTTGATTCCACGGCCGGACTTACCGTGTCTGTAGAGAGAGTGGGAGACATTCAATTAAAGACTGTTGTCAGAAAAATTAAAGAGGGTCCTGAAAAAATAATGCATCAGTTGGCCTTGAACTTTTTTTACTGATTGCAGAACGATTAACAATTGATTAGACTACTATTAGGGGCCGCTAATAACTTTCATAAGAAGGACTAATTATGGAATTTGAAACTCTTCTCAAGCAAATTAAAGACGCCCGGCAAAATCCAGAGACAAATCAAGCCTATCTGCAAGAACTCGAAGGAAGTTTTATTCGTTTGATTCTTCAGGCCGAAGATCGTCTGATTATGTAAATCAGGTCTGCCTTTATTGCAGATCGATCATCTTATTTTTGTAGTTTCGCTATATAATGAGGCGATGCGCCGTTCTACCTCGTAATTTCAAATGCTTGTGTAGATTTAAGGCACTGACTTCAGTGGCCTTCCTGTTTTCTCCAATGTATGGTTTCAGGGTTTAAATCAACGACATTTAGGAGGAGCCAGTATGGCAACGGTAAGCCTGAAAGTCCCCGGAGGAAACAAGATTACGATTCCTCATTATCCAATCGACATGATTGGTGCAGATGAAAGAGCGGGAACTTTCACAAAAAGAAGTATTAAAAAGCAAAGTAAGCTTGATGCTCTTTATCTCGCAATTGAGATGACGGATCTGACGACTTTGGGAGGAGATGATACTCCAGGAAAAGTTGAGCAGCTTTGTGGAAAGGCCATCAATCCGGTTCCGCCTCAATATCTTGAAGAATTAAGTCGGCTTGTTCCGAATAAAGAATTGAGACCAATCCCAAGTGTGGCGGCCGTTTGTGTTTATCCAGAACAAGTGCCAGTCGCTGTTAGATGCTTGGAAGGAACAGGAATCAATATTGCATCAGTAGCAACAGCATTCCCTGCTGGTCAGCTTCCTCTTGATATCAAACTTAAAGATGTTCAGCGTGCCGTAAAATTTGGTGCGACTGAAATCGACATGGTGATTGATCGTGGAGCTTTCTTACGTGGAGATTATCAGAAAGTATTTGATGAAATCGTTGCAGTGAAAGAGGCCTGTGGTGAGGACGTTCACTTGAAAGTGATTCTTGAAACAGGTGAACTTAAAACATATGACAATGTTCGATTGGCAAGTTGGATGGCAATGGAAGCTGGTGCTGATTTCATCAAGACATCGACTGGTAAAGTTCAACCTGCAGCTACAATGCCTGTTACATTGATTATGCTTCAAGCGATTCAGGACTTCTATGAACAAACGGGCAAGAAGATTGGAATGAAGCCTGCAGGTGGAATTAAAACCGCCAAACAAGCTATTCATTACCTGGTGATGGTCAATGAAACACTTGGAAGTGATTGGCTTGATCCACACATGTTTAGATTTGGTGCCAGTACATTGCTCAATGATTTGCTAAGGCAGATTTTTGCTCAGTACTCAGGACAATATTTTTACGATGACATTTTTTCTCTAGATTAAGAGATAGGAAGATATCATGACTAAGAAAAAAACAACGAAGAAAGCCGCTAAGAAGACAGCGAAAAAGTCTACTTCTAAAGCCGCTAAAACAAAGACTCCGAAAGCTGCTAAAAGTGTAAAGAAGACTACTAAGAAAGCTGCTCCAGTTAAGACAAAGAAATTTGTTTTTGATTACGATCCAGCACCTGAATCAAAGGCGATTGTGAATATCAAATCCCGCTATGAGCATTTCATCAATGGTGAATTTGTCGCTCCAGTTGCAGGAAAGTATATGGACACAATCAACCCTGCTACGACTGAGGTCTTGGCAAAGGTTGCTGTTGGAGATGCTAAAGATGTCGACAAGGCCGTTAAAGCTGCAAGAAAAGCTTTTGAAGGAACTTGGGGACAGATGTCTGGATCTGAAAGGGGAAAATACCTTTTTAGAATCGCTAGAATCCTTCAGGAAAGAGCAAGGGAGTTTGCCGTTCTTGAAACTTTGGATGGAGGCAAGCCGATCAAAGAAAGTCGTGATGTCGATGTCCCTTTGGCCGCTGCACATTTCTTTTACTACGCTGGATGGGCAGATAAAATCGAATACGCAGTTCCTGGAAGAGAAGCAAAGCCAGTTGGTGTTTGTGGCCAAATTATTCCTTGGAACTTTCCACTATTGATGGCCGCTTGGAAAATTGCCCCGGCTTTGGCCGCTGGAAATACGGTTGTACTTAAACCAGCTGAACAAACCTCTCTAACAGCTCTATTGTTGGCTGAAGTTTGTCAGGAAGCAGAACTTCCTGCTGGTGTGGTCAATATTGTAACTGGTGCTGGAGAAACTGGTGCCGCCATCACGGCCCACCAAGATATCAATAAAATCGCCTTCACTGGTTCAACTGATATTGGGAAAATCATTGCAAAAGCAATTGCTGGAAGTAACAAAAAACTTACTCTTGAGCTTGGCGGTAAATCCGCAAATATCATCTATGAAGATGCAGCTCTTGATCAGGCGGTTGAAGGTGTTGTTAATGGAATCTTCTTTAACCAAGGACACGTTTGTTGTGCTGGTTCCAGAGTTCTTGTAGAAGAATCTATAGCTGATACTTTCATCAAGAAACTTGAGAAAAGAATGAAGCAGCTAAGAGTTGGTGATCCAATGGATAAAAACACAGACGTTGGTGCTATTAACTCCAAAGAGCAACTTGATAAAATCAAAGCTTTAGTCGCAAAAGGCAAGACTGAAGGTGGGAATTTCCACGAAGCAGATGTCAAAATTCCTTCGAAAGGATATTTCTGCAAACCTTGTTTTTTTGCTCATCAATCAGCTTCGAGCACTATTTCCAGAGTTGAAGTTTTTGGACCTGTTCTCTCAATTCAAACTTTTAGAACTCCAGATGAAGCTATCACCAAAGCTAATGATACCAATTATGGCCTAGCAGCTGGGATTTGGTCTGAAAAAGGAAGTAAGATTCATAAGACTGCTCTGGGACTTAAGGCCGGGGTTATTTGGGCCAATACCTACAATAAATTCGATCCGACTGCTCCTTTTGGAGGGTTCTTCGAAAGTGGTTATGGTCGTGAAGGTGGACTTCAAGGAATTCTTCCATACTTGGAGGTGAAATAATGAAAGTAGTAAAAACGATTAAACTTTATATTAATGGTGAATTTGTTCGTACTGAATCTGGTCGTTCTTACAGTTATAATGTCGCTGGAAAGAACACTCAATTTGCCAGACTTTGTCAGGCTTCAAGAAAAGATTTCAGAAACGCCGTAGAATCATCTAAAGAAGGTTTCAAATCATGGGCCTCTAAAACGGCTTATAATAAATCACAAATTCTATATCGAATGGCTGAAATGACTGAAGGGAAAAGACATGAGTTTGAAGAGCTTTTCATGGAAGCTCTCGGGAAAACTCAAGGAGAAGCAACAGCAATGGTTGATAGTGCCATTGATACATTTGTTTACTATTCAGGATTTTGTGACAAGTTTCATCAAATTGCGGGCTCTATCAACCCTGTCGCTGGACCATTCCACAACTTTACACATATTGAAGGTGTCGGTGTAACCACACTGGTTGAAGATGATGAATTTGATTTCCAAAAACTTGTAGATTCAATTTGTTCTATTTTAACAGGTGGAAACAGTGTGATTGTTCTTCTCGGTGAAGGATGTCCTGCTGTATTAGGTCCTCTGGCAGAAGTCTTTGCAACTTCTGATCTTTCTAATGGGACTGTTAATATCCTTAGCGGACATCTAGACGAACTCAGAGACTATATTGCACAACACAGAGAAGTGAGAAGTGTAAGTTTCCAAAGCTCTCGCGAAGATGTTTTCCATGATATGAAACAAAAATCTACTGACAACATGAAGAGAATGATTCCAAGACATAAGAAGCAAAAGTGTCTTGAAAATATTCTTAACTTTGTTGAATACAAAACAGTTTGGCATCCGGTCGGATACTAAGGTTTTAATTCTTCCAGCGCCATCACCATGAGCCGATCGTGCTTGTGGAGATGGCTAACCGGAAGGTCCATGTCCTTGTTAAGAAATTTTTGAAAAACTTCTCTTTTTCCCTCTCCTGACACAATCAAAAGAACAGCTTCAGTATTAAGAAATGCTCCAGCTCCATAAGATAATCCCCTGGCACCATCTTCAAGTTCCAAAGTTTTTCGTGTGGACTCTGTTAGTTCAACTTCACCAAAAGTGAAATCGGGTTCCATATGAGGTTCGTGAAAGGCAACGTGACCGTTTAGGCCGAGGCCTAAAATTCCAAGACTGGCTCTGTTTTGTTGGTCTAAAGTAATATTGATAATTTGGTCTTTAAATGAAGGGAGATGTTCATCGAAAAAATCCATGAAAAGATTCTTTTTTGAACCAGTTATGACTTCGTCTATTTGAAAAAATTTAACACCTTTGGCCCAGGCTTTGTCCGACTGCTCCCATATCTTATAAAGACCTTTTGGGGTTCCTCCAGCAGGAACAAAAATGGAAGGTTCCTTACAACTACTGATATTTTCAAGGACCCATTGATGAGCCGCCAAGGAGAGTTCATGATAGTCTTTGAAATATATCAGTTCCATGGTTGAATTATACTACGGGAGTCAAAACATGGGAAAAAAACAAGCATATATTATTTCGGCCCATCCGGATGATGAGTCCATTTTCTTTGCGGGTTTAATACTGTCTCACTCAGAAGTTGACTGGCATGTCTATTGTGTAACTGATGGTGATGCAGATGGAAACGGTGAAATTCGAGCCGACCAATTTAATCGAGCATGTGAAGCATTGGGAGTCACAAAGTGTGAAATCTTAGGATATCCCGATGTCTATGAAAAGAGACTTGATATAGAGAAGCTTTCAAAAGAATTGTCTCAACTACCTGTTCCTGATTACGTTTATACTCATGGAATCTTGGGAGAATATGGTCACCCTCATCATCAAGATGTATGTGTGGCGACCTATAGAACATTTAAAGAAAAAACTGAGGTTTTTAGCGTTGCCTATAATTGTCACCCAGAGCAGGCGCTTGCGCTCAATCAGGATCAGTATGACATTAAGACAAAAATTTTGGTGGATATTTATCACGCCGAAACTCGAAGATTTGTGAATTTCATTCAGGCGTATTGGTCTGAGGGATTTTCAAAAGTAAGTCAGGAAGAAATTGAAGAGCTGTATAAATATTTTGTAGAGGGGATTAAGCCTGATCTGAATAAACTTAAAAAGTTTGGATGGTATTGGCCTTACCTTGAACACAATGGGGGACAAGTCGCCCCCAGACCATTCTAGTTAAGACAAACTTCTTTAATTAATTTCTCAGAAGCTTTGATGTTGTCTATTTTGACGATGTATCCCTTTGAAGATTTTCTTGCCTTGAACTGATCTATTCCTTCATTACATTTCTCAAGAGATGAACTGCCCGCGTGAATATTGACCTCAAACTCACCAGAGTCAAAACTTGCGTTGTTCAATATTTCAAGTTTGGTCGTAGGAGATTCATAGAATTTTGTTTCAAGATTGGACTTTAATTTCCACCAAGTGGAGGTTGCTGCCAAGGTCCAAAATGATGTTGTCTTAGAGGACTGTAAAACGTTGCTGATAAACATGTCTAAAGCTTTTAGGGCCACGGAACTGGTGAAAATATGGGTGTGAACACTGAAAAAGAAAGCCCCATTAAGACTTTTTACATGTTCAAAGTGAGATCTCATATAATTGTTAACAATCTCAGGGGTAGATAGAATCCTATTATTTTTTATGTTTGAATCATCTGGAACTACTCTTGGGATAATAACAAGTTCTTCATTTGTAAGGAGAAGAGGTGAGTATCTGAAAAAGGATTGATCGCTGAAAATATACTCAAGTCCATTTTGAAAAATTGGTGATAAAGATGCATTGTCAAGCGTTTCTTCTGGAGGACGTATACCTATAACTTTCTGTAATGAAAATTCTTCAATAGCGTGTCTTGAAAGTTGAAGGTCATTAAAAACATCGGATGAGTTTCGACCTTTTAAGTTTTTGTGTGAAGTTGTATGTGAAGCAAGTTCAATATAATTGGGGAGATCTCGCACCTGACTCATATTATCTTTCATAAGGTCAGTTACTAGAAAAATTGTTGCGGGTATTTCATATGAAGTAAAAATATCTGTGAGCTCTTCTAGTCTACTGAATTGGTCTTCCGTATCTATGGCAATTGCAAAAACCGAATCAATAGCACTGTATCTCCAAACAGGGACAGTCGCATAAGCAGCTCCAGAAAAATCTGCTAATTTAGTAAGAATCCATGTATCGGAATACTCAATATCGTTTTTATTTTGATCTGAAGGGCTTAATGGATCCAGTAATGTTAAAAGGGTACTGTCATTGTATTGTAAAGCTCTTGGATTAAAGGGTTTTGTCCTATATCCAGTTTCATCCATATTCGGAATACCATCATAACTAGATTCAATGAGATCTCCAGCGATTCCTTTCTCAAACTTTACGGAATTATCGAGAGGGACCCAGTTTAATTGCAGGCCAGGAGGCACTGGTCCAAAACCCTTGATTTTTGTCGGGTAGAATTCACTCAATTTTTTGTTTTCTACTAGTTTACTGATATTCTCGCCGACCCATTCTTTTCGAGGTGTTTTGTTTAAGTTCATTTTGCCCAAAGCACCTGTAGCAAATATCTTGATATTTGGATTGAGAATGGCTTTTTTAACGTTACTTAATTGACCATCGGTAAGTATGTTTAGCTGGGGAAGAATATAGATCCCCTCATCTTGGAATGATGTTCCCGTATACTTCCAGTTGAGTTCATTTCGCTTTAAAAAATTAGTCCAGCTTTTTAAGGACGTTTCAAATAGATATTCATTTCTGTTATTACTGAGGCGAACAATGAATATCTTTTCATTTTTCAGAATGGAAAGAAGATTTCTTTTGTAGTTGATTAGATTGTTCCCAATTTTTTCATCAAAAGAGGAGAATTTGAAATTTGGATTAAACTCATGTTTGGCCAGGAGACCTTGTTGAAGGAGTTGCTTGTAACGTTCGGCTTCAGAGACACGATCCATGAGTTCCCGTCTGAAACTAAGATGATTTTCTAAAAGAAAGAAGGTGAAAATAATAAGAGTTACGCCACCATAGGTCCAAACGAGTTTTTTTCTTCTTTGCTTGGGACTTTTCTTTTTTAGCTCTTTCATTGTCAGAATCTCGTTATTCTTTCTCGAAAGATGGGGAGCGTAGCGACGAAAGAAGCTTCCTTCAAGATTAACAGTTCCATCTGAAGATTTAGTCTTCATCGAATATCTGAATTTGAAGATGATATAAGTCACAAGTGTCATGAAAATTGTGGCCAGAGATATAGAAAGCAGAAGAACATTGAAAAAATATTTTACTTCCATTAATTCATTCCTTTCCTAGTCAATTGACCCCATTTCATAGGGATATTTAAGAGTTCATCTACCATCGAGTAGAAACGAATAATTTCCAACATAAATCCATAAGTAAGCCTTCCAATAATGGCTAAAAAGATTAACGACTTTACTTCTCTTTCCGTAATAATCGAATAAAGGGCCAATGTCGCATCCATGATAGTGAGACCAGCGAAAAATGGTCCATACAGATTTCCTATATCAAACTGTAAGGCAAAAAATATTGTCAGCATGGCAAATACAAAATTTATAGTAGGAATTAACATCGTTTCTACACCGACATAAAGTAAGGTTGCAATCGATCTCCAGTTTAAATTATGCCTACGGAATTTTAGAATGTTTTTTGTGATGGCTTGGATCGTACCGCGCGACCAACGATATCTTTGAACGAAAAGTTCATAGAGATTGTCTGGAACTTCTGTGTAAGCAATGACATCGGGACTATATTTAATATGCCATCCATCGGTAAGTAGCTTTATTGTAAGATCAGCATCTTCTGCAAAGGTTTTAGTTTCGTAACCTCCTACTGAGAGAACAGCTTCTTTTCTGAAGACACCAATAGGACCAGGAACAATGGTTACAGCATTAAGTGAACTTTGTGCTGTTTTATGAAAATTCAGACCTATGATGTATTCAAGCTTTTGAAAAAGCCCCAGCATGTTTTTAACGCCTCTAACTCGAACGTTACCTGCCACGGCGGCTAAATTTTCGTTATTGTTAAAAAATGGCAGGGCGTTAGCGACAACTTCTGGATGAAGTTTACTATCAGCATCCATACAGATAACAAAGTCACCTAAAGCCTCCATGATTCCTCTATTTAGAGCATCGGCCTTTCCACCATTCTCCTTGAGAATAACTCGAACATTGGGCATGTTTTTTGCCATTTCATGGGCCTTGATGAAGGTGTCATCTGTACTACCGTCATCGACCACAAGAATTTCTAAATTTGGATATTCGATCAGACTGACTGAGCGAATAGACTCCTGAATTACAGCTTCTTCATTGAAGCACGGGATGATAATCGTCACTATCGGATCATAATCCATTTCTGTCAGAGTTTGCCGGAAGAGGTAATCCCAAAATGACAAACCTAAAATTATCACTGACCTCATACAAATCAGATAAAGATAATAAAACATGGCCAGGACTACTGGTTTGGCTATGGCCGGAGTTTCCCAGTTCACATCGACACTGAAATAGTAAACGGCTAAAAAAACTACTGCGATGAAGATTATCCAAGCTTTGGTAAATGTATCTGTAGATTCATCCATCAGTTAGCCGTCATTCCAGAGAAAACGCGAGCAATTTTGAGCTGAAACAATCTAATTGAAGAGTTGCTCGTTCGAGTCATGTAAATGTGAGAACCCTTAAAACTTGTGTTGATCAGTCGAGAGAGTTCCATCGTTTTAGAGAGTGCTTTTTCCTGTTCATTCAAATCATAGAGATTTCGAGGTTCATCAAAAACCAAGTGAAAGTTATGAAGACTTTCAGATGTGAAACCGAAGATATCTGCCATGATGGGTGAAATATTTTGCATAAATGGAAATTTTTGGATCATAGAAGATTTAATTTCAAGAAAAATAAGTCTCTCTTCTTCGATGAATTTTTCAAGTTCATCGTCATTAAAATCTTTACCTTGAGTCCAACTCAAGAAAACTACTTTTTCACCTTTGCGCAGTAAGGATTTGACTTGAGTAAAGATAAGCTTATTTTTCTCCAAATCGTTAAATGTAATGGTGCAGTTGAAGTCGCCTCTTTTTGATTTAACTGTTTGGTTAAGAGAACGGAAAATATTTTTTAATGTCTTCGCGAGAGATTCTGTCTTTACAGGTTTTCTTAAAAAACCGTTGGCTCCAAGTGAATCAAGGCGGGTTCTGATATGTTCACCAGTATCAGATGACATGCAGATGATTGGGATACTAGCAGTAAATGGGTGTTCTCTAAAAATTTTCAGAGCTTCGTAACCATCAATATTAGGCATTTGAAGATCGAGTATGATCCCAGAAGGAGAGCTTTTTTCAGCTTCTTGAATGGCCTCTATTGGATCAATAATCGTTTTTGTTTCGAAATCGCTTTCTAATACTTTTTTGAATAGTGTGAGAATCTCTTCATCATCATCTATTAAAAACAAAAGTGGTTTTTCAAGAGCGATAGGCTCAATACTTTGGGGTTCGTTTATAACTTCCATTTCTCAATTTTAGCATCCTTAGATACTTGAAATCAGGAGGAAGTTTGTTCCAATCAATAGAAGTAATTAAATGAGAAAAAGAGTCGGTCACTGTACCAAATACTGCCACTTTGGCGACTTTGAATTCTTTCGTATCCGACCTTCATATTGGTGTTTTCTCTTTTGCCATATTGTAAAGAAAGGTTCGTGTAGAAACCATCTCCCCAGTTGCTTGATTCATCCTGAAATCGATTAAGATTGGCCGCTAGAGCTATTTGAAATTTTTCAGCGAAGGGTTGTACGATTTCGAATCTGGGTCCTAGACTTAAAAAACGGTGTGGTGTCCAGTAGTCTACTTTGTCTTGTTCGAAACGAGTGTACTCCACACCCGCACCAATCAGATACCAAGTCTCAGTTGGTCCAATCTTGTACTTTATATCAAGATCTTGGTGATAACTTGAGTTTTCGTCCGTGTACTCTGAGTTTCTCCCTCGTAATGAAATTCTTAAGTTTGTACTAGGAGTAATCAGAAATGAATGATGAATAGTTTTTTTCCTCGTGAAACTTTCAATTGCTCCACTTAACTGTAGATCTTGATAATTCCAATCTGAAACGTAGGCTAATCTGGAGTTCAACCATTTTCCTACAAGTTGATTATGCTCTATCGAAAGTGGTGCAGTGCTATGTTTTTTTGAGTTAGATTTATTTTCGAGTTGATGTATCCCAGTCTTTAAAATACTGCTGGAATTTGGAGACCATTTTTGTCCGACTATAGCGAAGACATTGATTCCGGTAAATTGTGAAACCCCACCTGAACCTGTTTTGTATGAAGCACCAAATCCATAATCAAATCCAGACGGAGATTCTCCTGTATAGTCCCATCCTGGATAACGTCTATTTTTGAGCCAAGTAATGTTTTGTTCCCTCAATGTGAAATGATCACGAGTGTCAGTCACAGAGCTGTCAAAATTAAAGTGAGACATGTCTGCAGCATGCAGAAGGGAAACCTTAAAGATCAGAATTAAAATGACAATATTTCTCATGCATTAATTATGAATGAGAAATTGATCATTGGAAATGGGTAAAAGGGGACAATCTAGAGTTTGATTGTCCCAGGGATCGCCATGTCCTCAAGTACTGGGACAGTGTCATTTTTGTAATATCTTTCCATCATTGCTGTATTGCTAGGAAGTTGGTCTATTTTTTCGAGGTAGATCACTTTGGTGTCATCAGTCATAAGGTTATAAAAGAGTTCGTAATTGTCTTTCCCTCTGATGATCTTTCCTAGGTAATTTTCAGAAATACTCCAAGGATCTCTGATAACTGAATCTGATGGCTTTTGTTCACCCACGTAGTACCAGCTTTCTTCAATCCACTCCTTTTGAGTCTTGTCCTTACAAATTCTCAGACGCTTCTTGTTTAATTTCTTTTCTGTTTGAATGTTGTTGTATCCACCAAATCCCATTCCCATACCGTAATAAGGAGCAGGTTTGACGACTTCATATTCAACACCTTCAAAAAGAACACAGTTGTTGATGCTGGCTTCAAAACCTAGTTTAAGTTCATCAACAAAGAGATTTCTACTTCTTGAGAATTGAGCTCGGCTGGTTGTGCCCTGACTTTCATCTCTTGACCAAACCTTGGCAATATCTGCATTGACTCCTGCTCCGAGACTTAGAATTTTAAGAAAAGGAATTTCAAGTTTTGCACTCAGACCACCACCGAAGCTAATTCTTTTAGAAACAGATGTTCGTCTACTCTCTCCACTATAAATAAGGAAGCCTGTCCCTATCCCGATTTTATCAGTACTGGTGAATAGCTTTTGCGGTTTTCCGGTGATTTCTTCAATATGCTTGAGACCAGTTCCTTTTATGTAACGAGAAGGATTTCTTTTACATCCATGGTACTCAGCTGGAAAATTGTAGCTGTCCCATAGAATACCTTCGACAAGGACTTTGGGGAAAAAGTATGAACAAACTTTACCAAGAAGTTCTTTCTTGTTTGGATCATCCAGTAGGGAGTTGAAGTCGGCTTCGGTGATTTGGTCTTCAACCAGTACCAAAGAAGATTTAGACCTCTTAAGCGTTTTGATGTCTTCTTGTTTAAGAGGATTGTCTTTATGTAGCTCGGTGAAAATATCAGATGGATTACCTTGCCATTTGGACTCAAGAGCAGCAGCTTTCATTAGTGCTGAAATAGGATTCAATTTCTGCCTTAATATGTCGTTTGTAATATTTAATTCAGATTGAGCAATCAAGTCTCTATCATGAGGACGTAGACCTACACTCAGCTGGTGAGTTGAAGCAAGAAACTTACCAGAGACAATCACTGGTTGAAGATTGAAGGCCTCTGGGTCTTTAGGTGTTAGTTCGAGAACGGCTATTGTTCTGGCTGCAGACTCGGCTAATTGATCAAATCTAAATGGGAGATCAATAGTCGTTAAAATTTTGTTATTAATAACTTCAACTTCTTTTTGAGTACCAGAAATAAACTTGAATTGATCAATGTTTTCAGCAGTGAGTTCTGTCGCACCTTTGGTCGCAGCGAGGATCGAAACTTTTAAAATGAAATATCCGGTATAAATATCTTCAATAATTCTATTGGTTGAGTAACTGTGTCCTCTGTTTATTTTTGGAGCTAGCTCAATCAGATAAGATTTGGCTACACTTAGATCAAGATACTTATTTACTTTGTAACCCTCTTCTTTGTTTCCAAGAAATGTATAGCGTACAGAATCTAAGTGAAGTTTAGCTTTCTCTCCAACTGGGTTTTGTGGAGGTTCTCCCGCTCGAGAGTCCCAACCGTGGTTTCGACCATTCACCCATGGATTGATGTAGATGTCTCTATTGAGAATTTGACCTTTGAGAGGGCCATCAACAGCTTGAACAACGAGTCTTCGCGGAATCCATCTCGTTGCTTGGAATTGATCATATTCAGTATAGATGTTTGCTCTCAAACATCCTTTAAGGTCTGTTTTGTTGACAACTTCTTGAACAACATCACCATTTTCATCAAGAACTTTCATTTCTATGATCTGACTTGAGACTGCAGACATGTCCGCTTTGATCTTGAAACAACCAATCCATTTTGTAATCACTCTCTTGTTGGCACGAGAGTCATCATGTTGAGTATCGTAACCACCAAAGTAAATAGTGAGATCGGTCATATCAAAATCAACTTCCATGTCTTCTTTACCGGCCGTAATTAATTGGTCCTCTGGTAGTGGCTCATGCTGGAGGTCAACAAAATTGTTTGTAAACATATTAAAGGCGTACTTGATATTCAAAGTGCCTGAGAATTGACCTGATGTGGTAATAGTTCTGTTGAAAAGAACATATCTGTTGTGGAAGCTTGCTTTCATTTCCACTTTTTCAGTCCACCGAAGACATCCATTGGCATCGGAGACAGTAGTTTTTGGAGTTTTAGTATTGATGGAAAATTGCTGATTTCTAATTGGATCGAGAAGTACACTTTCTTTCAAGCATACAGTAACCATAAATGTTTTGTGAGTTGGTCTTGTTACTGTCGCAGCATTTTCAAAAACTTCCTGAATTGATGAAGCATTCAAACTGGAAACAATCAGATTACTCTGTGGGGAATCGGTATTAACATTTTCGTCTACACCTGCAGAGCATCCATACAGCATTTGGCCTACAATGATCATGGCAAGAAATTTAATGATATTAGAAAATCTCATAACTCTTCCTCAAGAAAATTGAAATGATCCTTTCATCAGACTGATAAGGAGTTGTTACAATTGGGTCCGCCTGGACACCTTTTGCTCCGTACTCTAGACCATTTGTCAGGTCTTCTACTTTTAGGCTGACGGCATTCCCAACTCTATTTACGTTTCCATAGGTTTTGCTTGAGTAGTAAGCAACAGTTGAGTCTGATTCATTTTTAAATGTTTCAATTCCTAGTTTAAAAATTCTGTTGTTTGACTCTATAGCCAGACTTGGACCAATCTTATAACCAAGATTTTTTCCGTCTGGGGCGTTTGAATTCAAATGCCATGCAGAGTTTAGCGATATGGTAGTTCCAGCGATCGCCTTTAGATCGATGTTCATGTCTCCATTCCAACCAACAAATGAGTATCTAAACTTATTGTTGTAAGTTCCTATGCCTGAAACGGAGTTACCTAATAGTCGACTTTCGTAAGCTACAGATGGGCTTAGCTCATCAAATGCATAATGACCTATACTTGCATTTAGCGAGAGTAAGTTTCCTTCTCCTATTAATCTTAACTTCTCGTTGAAGAATCTAGCTGAACCCTCGCTTACTGACCCAAGTCGTCTCGAGAGAGTATAATTCGATGGTATTGATTGAATAAGATCAAACTGAATTGTCCAATTACTTACTTTGTATTCAAAAATTTCCCTGGCCCCAATAAAGGGGGTTGAAGTCACAAATAATGGATTATTGTGGTAGCTCTGATTGATAGCTCCAAGTTTGACAGTCGAAAATTTAAAAGGTGTATAGATCATCTCAGCGTGACCAAGATAGGGGGTATTCGTCGGCTTAAAACTTCCCGCCCCGTAAACAGTTTCGCTGCTTCCTGTTTCTAAAGAAAATCCACCTTCAACATCTATGAGAAAATTTGAATAAAGCGATTGTTTGAATTCAATAGCAGATGAAAGACCAAAAGTTCTGGCCTCATTCTTATCTCCACTAACATGGTCACCGGAAAGTCCAATTGTCGTGGAAAGCTCAATCCCTTCAGTTGCGCCAACTGAATGAATCAATCCGAGTAATGTGACGAGAAAAATTCTGCTTTTCAAAATTTTTTGTCCCTAAAATATCCAACAATTGGCCTGTTTTAACACGTCACGAAAAAATGTGGGGGAAATGGTAAAACTTACAGACCGAAGCTTGTTAGTAAGTAGCTGAATTTATTCACTTTTGTCGTCTGTTAGATTTTAATCAGGATGGCCTAAACAAATAGAATGTTTATAATTTCAATGTCTTACGGAGATTTTACTGTTGTTTTACACACGATCGACAAGCTGGTTGGTAATCTGGATGCAGAGAATAACCAGGGATTTTTATGACAACGCAACAAGACCCGAAAAACTGGAAAAAATTAGTAAGACCCTACATGGAAGCCGACAACAAAAGAAGTTGGTGGCAAGTCGCTAATACTCTTATTCCTTATATCGCTACTTGGTATTTGGCCTATCGTTCATTAGAAGTTTCTTACTGGCTAACTTTGTTCTTCTGCTTATTGAATGCTGGGTTCATGGTCAGAACTTTTATTATCATGCATGATTGTGGACACGGATCTTTTTTCAAATCAAAAAAGCTCAGAACAATCGTTGGATACATTACAGGTTTTTTGACTTTTACTCCTTACGAGCAATGGACAGCTGACCATGCCGCTCATCACCAGACATCAGGAGATCTTGATCGAAGGGGGAGAGGAGACGTTTGGACTGTAACGGCACAAGAGTTTTCTAATATGTCTTGGAAAGAAAAGCTAGGTTACAAGCTTTACAGAAATTTCTTCGTCACGTTTGTAATTGGACCAATTTATCTTTTCCAATTTCGATTCAGATTTACTGCGAAGAGAGATGATGCAAAAGGGAGAAAGAGCGTTCATATTTGCAATGTAGCCTTGGCCATCATTATTGGCTCTCTCGTTTACGCTATTGGTTGGAAAGCTTTTCTCATGATTCAAATTCCTGCTGCTTTGGTTGCTCAATTTGCAGGAACATGGCTGTTTTATGTTCAGCACCAGTACGAAGATGTTTACTGGGAAAGACATGAAAAATGGGATTATTTCGATGCAGCTATGCAAGGATGTAGCTACTTTAAAATGAATAAAGTTCTTCAGTGGTTTACTGGTAATATTGGTTTTCACCATCTTCACCATTTAAGCCACTTGATTCCTAATTACAGGCTTGAAGAGGCCATGAATGACAATGAAATTTTCCAGAATCCAAGTGTAGTAACTTGGGGAGATTGTTGGAAGACAGCTTTCCTCAAGGTTTATGATGAAGACCGTAAGGAACTCATTACATTCTCTGAGTACCGTAAACGTTATAACGCAAAAATGTTCTCTTTCTTGAATGAGACAACTTTCGTTACTAATCTTACTGAGTCGATTGCTAAGTAGAATATACTAATTTTGAATGATTAAATGCCTCCGGTTTATCCGGAGGTTTTTTTTGCCATCAATTTGTGTTTTATTCGTATTTGATGTTTAGATGTGAATGAACCAGCGTATTTAATGCCCCTTATTTCAGTATGTTAGGAGCAATATTTTCCTTTTAAGCCAATCTTAAGATCACAAAAGAAACGATGCTAAGATTAAGTTTATGAGTCAAGAACCCAAGTATTGTAAAATTCCTCCTCGTCTGATTGAGAAATATGGAAAGAGTTTTCCATTCGATGTTTATTTAAAACTTGGGCCATCAAAGATTATTAAGATTTCTCACGGAGATGAGGACATCATTGAGATCTATAAGAAGTATCGTAGCAAAGGTGTAGAAGATGTCTACGCTCTCCAGGAAGAATACAAAAAGTTCATTAATTATATGCGAAAGGCGATCAAGAATAAGTTTTTTGATGAGTCTACTATAGATGATAGAGTGACAACTTTGGACAGCTGTTATGGAGTTGCCAAAGAGGCTTTCCAAAAGATTGGGGTCACTGAAGAAAGTATTGCTTTAGCTCAAGATATAGCCAAGAAGTCTCTTGAATCACTGAATGAGCAGCCAAATATTTTTAAATTTTTCGAACGCTTCAAAGAAAATTGTAGCGAAGAGTATATGTACAATGTGACGCTGACTTTTACCATTACTTCAATGATGGAATTTGTAGATTGGGCCTCTTCTGCAATTAAAGAAAAATCAGTCATGGCCGTAATGCTGAGAGATTTGATTTTAACTCCAGAACATTTTGAAGAAATCAAAAACTGGGATGGAGATAGAAACTCTCTTTCAAAAATGGCCTTGAACCATCCGATTCTTGTTGCTGATATGCTTCAGCAAGATAACAAAAATTGGGTATCATCTGAAATTATTCAAATTATTCAACAGCATCATGAAAGACCACATGGAACAGGATTTCCTGCAGGTACCAAACATCTTCAAATATCTCAACTCTCGGCGATTCATATTGTAGCTGATGTTTTTACCGATAAGCTAATTCAGTCAGAGTTCAATTTTAAGGAAAAAGACAAGATCTTGAGCGAGATTGAGAATAACTTCTACGTGGGGACATTTAGAAAAGCCGTTGATGCCTTAAGAGATATGTTTGGCTAAGAAATTTTCTATTTTTTCATTAACTTCATCAGCATTTTCATACATCGCCATGTGGCCAGCATTTTCAAGAACACAAAACGATTCTGGTTTTAAGAGATTTTTCAAGCGAACACCTTCTTTGAGGTCAACGATTTTGTTGTGGTCGCCCCAGAACAGTAAAGTTGGAGTTCTTAATAATTTTGCTTTGAAATAATTTTCGGTAGTAAAGCTCTCTATATTTTGAAGCAGCAATAACCTAGATTTTTTCTGTTTGTCTGTTTGGTAAACTTCTTTGAATTTTTTGAATAGATCTGAGTTTTCATCAGGATCCTTTCCAAACAAGAGTGCTGGAAGACGTTTCCTTTCTCTACGGCCTCCCATCGCCTTTACAATCAAACCTCCGATTAAATCCTTCAAGAAATCTGAAAGGATGAGTTTTTTATGTAAAAATCTTGCTAAAGGTGTTTCGTAAATTTTAATGCCTGGACATATATTGAAGAGAATTAGTGATTTAACCTTATCTGGATTTTTCAAGGTATGGAGAAGAGCAATTGATGAGCCTATGCAGTTTCCAATCAAAACATAAGAATTTAAATTTTGTTCTTTAATGAATTTAGAAAGGCATTTTTCATGATAGTCAAGAGTCGGCTCCTCAAGAGGATCGGGCGATTTTCCAAATCCTTCCAGGTCAATGGCCAAACAAGTATAGCGAGTTGAAAGCTGATCGATCTGTTTTTCCCATATCTGATGGAAACCTCCACCGTTGTGAATAAAAATCAAAACAGGACCAGTGCCTTTTTGTAAAAAATGAAGAGAACTCATGAAAACATTATTTCATGGATTGCTTACTCGATAAACTTGGTTTGCGGAGTAGGAGGTAGTTTTTTCTTTTTCACTGGGGCAGGAGAAAGTCCTCTTTGAAGGACAAATGAAGAACCCCAGCTAATAATGAGGTTGGAAGCAAAAAGTAAGAGGAGAAAGGAAATGCTGAAGAATAGCGCTACTTTTGGGTCAATAAAGATAGCTCCCATCGTTAGGGCCACCATCTGGAGAACCAGACCAAGAATTGATGTAAGTAGTGCAAAAATAAAGCGTTTCATGAGTACAAGTTGGGGGTGAATAGAGAAGCGTCAAGGTTACAAAAAGAAATTATTTGCCGTTTAATGTTGTTGTGCATTATAAGGGCTTATGCTTAAGCGAATTTACATAGAAATCAGTAATATATGCAATCTTCAGTGCACTTTCTGTCCCGTTGTAGAGCGTGACAAAAAAGTGATGTCACTCTCTGATTTCAAAAGAGTATTGAGTGAAGCTTCACCTTTGGCCGAAGAAGTCTGTCTTCATTTGATGGGCGAACCACTTGCACACCCTGAGTTCTCAAAAATTTTGAACGTCTGTGAGGAAGCTGGAACAAAAATCCAGCTGACAACGAATGGTGTTGTCATTGAGAAGAAAGCAGTTGAACTCTTGAATTCAAAAGTCATCAGGCAAATTAACTTTTCTATACAAGCATACAAAGACAATTTTCCAGATCGACCACTTCAGTCTTATTTAGATCCTATTTTTGAATTTACTAAAATGGCTTTTGAAACCAGACCTGAACTTTATATCAATTATCGATTGTGGAACCAGCAGGATTCAGAAGTTGCAGCTGAAGAGAATGAAGAGTTTTATCGAATGGTGGAAGAATCCTTTGACTTAGAGGTAAATCGAAACATTCAAGTTGAATCGATTAAGAGTAAAAAATTAGTCAATCGCCTTTATCTACATTTTGATAGCCGCTTCGAATGGCCATCATTTGATCTTCCTCCTCAAGGTGAAGTTGGAAGATGTCATGCTCTGATCAGCCATATTGGAATTCATGCCGATGGAACCGTCGTTCCATGCTGCTTGGACAAGGAAGCCAATATCCCTTTGGGAAATTGTTTGGAGGAAGATTTAGTTTCTATTTTGAATTCGGAACGGGCAATGGCAATGAAAACAGGTTTTCAAAATAACAGAAGAGTTGAAAAATTCTGTCAACATTGCACATTTATCAATAGATTTTCAAAGTAGATCAACAGCGATACCAAACTGGAGAGTGAACTCCCAAGCACCTTGTTTCTTTTTGTACTGAGATCCTGGAAGATTATAGTTAACCCCACTTAGTGAATACTTATCGAGAACAATTCTTCTCAAAATGGCATTTGTGTTTAAAAAGGCGAAAGAGCCACCAGCACCAAGTCCGAATCCTTTTCCTTCATACTCATCACCTTGAGAAAAAGGGTTTTCACCAACTGGTTGTGCATATGTCGCCTGACCCTTTACTTTAGCGTAATATTCTCCAATCAAGTAAATGGGCATCGCAGGTAAGTCGACCATGACAAATGCTCCATACATTGTTCTTTCAAAAACGTTGTCATAATCTTCAGCACCATCAAAACCATTTTGAACATTGGCATCTTCTCGTTCGCCTTCCCATTGTTGTTTGGAGTAATCGCCGACGACACCGGCCTTCACCAACATATAACTAATTCCTAACCGGCCACCGATTCCTGCATGAAGTGTCCATCCTCCGTGATTCAGGTCTCTGGTTGAATTATATGCTTCAGGACTATCAGAGAGGTCACTAAAGCCAATTTGACCATATCCTCCAGCATAGAAAAGGGCGTGAGAAGTTAGAGGAAGAAGAGTTAGAAATAATAGTATGACTTTTTTCATTTTATCTCCGGACCTTTTATAACATCTGATTAGTCAAAAAATTGATTGAAAGTGATGTCATTTTGTCAGTTATATTCTAGCTTGAAAATGTCCTTTTTCTCCAAGCGCGCATTTTATTGATCCATTTGTGGAAAAACTTACCTTTTTAGGTCGGCATCCCGGCCATTATTTGGGGGATTCTTTTTGTCGCCAAATTTGGAAAAAATTGCAAAATACAATAAGAAAATAAGTGATATTAATGAGAAAACGATAAGTATGCTAAAAGGACTATTGAAGCTCTCCAGGCAACCTGACCATCGTCTTCACTCTGTGAAATTTTTAGAGGTATGGGAAAGTTTGTACCCTTTAGTTGAAAACAAACTTAAGTATGCTGGGATTGAACTGCAAGGAAATTTCAGGGAGCATATGGATAAACGTTATCTCGCTCTTGTCGAGTATCTGGCCCAAGTGTTTTTGAATTTGATTATCAATTCCATTCATTCCATAGAAGAAAATTGTAAGAAAAATGAGCGAAGATATATTCAAATAGATGTGTACCCCGGAAAAAGTGTAACCTTGTTTGAGATTAGTGACTCTGGTCCAGGAGTCCCAGAAGAGTTGATTGATAAGATTTTTGTTTCTTATTTTACAACGAAACAAGAGGGAACCGGAACCGGACTGGGTTTAAGCATTTGTCGTACTGTAATGGAACGAATGGATGGTGAAATTCAAACCAAAAAGATCAATAACAAAAACTTCTTTGAGGTCCGTGTCTTATCAGACGACGCCTAGTGTTGCTTCTAAGCCCCTAAATTCGGGAATTTTCGACCTTAATTAAGGTGCAAATATGATCTTTATCAAACAAATTATACAAACCTTAATCTAGAATAGTCCCAGACTTCATAAAGGAATTTTTTATGTCAGATGATTCTACATTGGAATTATTAAAGTCCATCGATTCTCGACTCGCAAGATTAGAGAACCGAATGGAAGAAACACCAAAAATGGCTTTGGATGGATTTGCTATATTGGGGGATTCCCTAGATGAAAAATTCAATCCTCATACTGAAGAGGGAATTGGAAATCTTGCCAAATTTGAGAAAGTTCAAAAATTAATGGACTTGCTTCAAGATAAAGACACATTGGATGCTATTGTTACACTAACAGAATCTTTAAAGGACTTGGGGCCTTTGGTTGAAAAAGTGAAGCTTCTCGAAGATGGAATCTCTATGTTTGCAGATTCTTTCGATGAGATCTCTGAGCAGGCAATGGCAAAAGGATTCGAAATTGAGGAGTTTTCGAATCAACTCAAAAAACTTTCACTTCTTCTTATTAATGCTTTCGAATCGGGAGCATTCACGAATCTTTTAGATTCCGGAATTCTTGATCCTAGAGCGATTGAAACTGTCGGAGCAGTTGGGCGATCTATGGCGGTAAGTAGTGAAGCCCGGAAAGTTGAGGTCGGTCCTTTTCGAGTTTTAACTTCATTGATGGATAGAGACATTCAACGAGCGCTTGGATTTCTTCTAACTTTTGCAACTCACTTTGGAAGAACACTTAGCGAACAAAAAACTAAAGCAATTAAGGCATAGGGGATATATATGAGCGAAAAAATGAAATATCAAATTGTCATAGTTGGATCTGGAACTGGAGGACTTTCAACAGCTGCCAGAATTTTGCATGATTATCCAGATCGTAAATGGGATATTGCCATTATAGACCCCTCTGAAAAGCATTATTATCAACCACTTTGGACTCTCGTGGGCGCCGGAGTTTTTCCAAAAGAGGATTCTGAAAGAAGTCAGGCGGACTTTATTCCTGATGGAGTGAAATGGATTAAACAGAAAGTTACAACTTTCCAGCCTGATCAAAACAGCGTGACTTTGGATAATGGAGCTGTTGTTGAATATGACTACTTGGTTGTCGCTGCCGGAATTCAGATGGACTGGCATAAAATTAAAGGCTGTGAAGAGACACTTGGTAAAAATGGTGTGACTTCAAACTACATCTATGAACTTTCTGAGTATACGTGGGAGAACCTTAGAAACCTTAAGTCCGGAAATGCAGTATTCACTCAGCCACCAATGCCTATTAAATGTGCTGGTGCACCTCAAAAGATTGTTTACATGGCTGAACATTATCTTGCTAAGAATGGACTTAAAGATAAAGTTGATATTACTTTTTGTATTACTGGTCCTGGAATCTTCGGTGTCCCTAAATACAAGGCTGCACTCGAGAAAGTTCTTAAGAGAAAAAATCTTGAACCGAAATACGAACACGAATTAGTTGAAATCCGTGGCGAAGAAAAAATCGCAATTTTTAAAAAAGTTGGCGACGGTAGTTTGGTTGAAATCAAGTTCGACATGCTTCATGTTGTTCCCCCTATGAGTGCTCCAGATTTCATTAAGAAAAGTCCGATTGCTGATCAAGCAGGTTGGGTAGCAGTTGATATGTACACCACTCAACATGTGAAATATAAAAATATTTTCAGCTGTGGAGACTGCAGTTCAATGCCTACATCAAGAACAGGTGCAGCCATTCGAAAGCAAGTTCCAGTACTTGTTAAAAATATGGTGAGCTATATGGATGGCAAAGAATTATTGGCCAAATATGATGGTTATGCCTCTTGCCCACTGGTTACGGGATACGGAACTTGTATTATTGCTGAATTTGATTACGACGGAAATGTGACTGAATCATTTCCATTTGATCAGGCCCAGGAAAGATTTAGTATGTATATGCTTAAGGCCTACGTTCTCCCGAGGCTCTATTGGCATGGAATGCTGAAAGGTCGAGCGTAAATTAAAGTGCTTAACGCAATGCTAGTTCCGAAATTGGGTGAATGCTAGATAGAAGTGTAATATAATGACTCTGAATTTAGTGAGGAGTTAATTATGAATATTTCTGAATTTATGAGTTCACCTGCTTTTAGCGTCGGCCCTGATACAACTGTCGAAGCGGCAGCTAAAATCATGTGTGATAACAAAGTGAGTGCACTTCCCGTAGTTGATAGTGATTCAAAAGTCGTTGGTATTATCACAGAATCAGACTTTGTTGGTCGAGATGCCAAAGTCCCTCATGCTCTTGGAACTATTAAAGAGCTATTCGGACAAATCCATAATTTTAATGATATTGAAGCCGTTTATAAATCGGCTAAAGATAAGAAGATCAGTGACGTTATGACTAAAGCAGTAAAGACTGTTGATAAAAATTCAGACCTTAATGATCTTCTTAAGATGATGTCAGATACGGGCCTTAAAAGAGTTCCTGTAACTGAAAATGGAAAACTAGTAGGAATGGTGACCAGAAAAGATCTTATCAAGGCCTTTTTGAAGTCATAATTATTTTTTTGAAAATAAACGGAAAAAAATTAAGCCCTCGGATGAGGGCTTTTTAATTTTAGAATGCGAAAGAAAGTTTTCCACTCACTATGCTGGTATCAAATACATTTTCGTATTGGGCAGCAATTCTAAGAATCAAAAGGTTCAATTCCACTCCAGCAAAATACTGAAAACTTGATCCATCAGTTGATGAAGACTGAGCAGTTGTAAAAGTGGTATCGAAGATTTGAGCAGCTCCAGATGCCTTAAGGGTTGTGTCTCTCGATACATAACCAATACCAGCATAAGGTTCAAGTACCATCAAGTTGGCACTGGCCAAAAGAGTAACACCCATAGTTTTATTTTCTAGACTAACTTCAGTAGCGACAGCATCAATGGTGTCTTTGAAACTGATATCAGTCATTCCGTAATGTCCTCTAACGGCAAGATCCATAAAAGGAATAGGAAGCAGACTTGAGAAGGTCCACTTCACTCCGAGAGAATAATTACCAATTGTAAGATCTCCAAGTTCTTGTTCTGGAAGCATGATTAGCTCAGCTGTAATTCCGAATGGAACAGACACGGCACCCATCAAGCCAGCATTGGCCAATTTATCCAACGGGTCAGCTTCGGTAGGGTTCGTTCTTTTTGTGATTTTTGCAATCTCTGGAGCATCAGTTACACCGGCAACGATACCTACTTCAAATCCAAAAATTGCTCCGAGAGAAGCAGCTGGGGTCATTGGACGGTGAACGAAGTTGGCTGAAAATTCTTTTGAGATATTTTCGAGATCAGCAGAGGTTAGATCGTTGAAACCTGGAGTTTCAGCAAAGAGGTTTGTCGTACTAATCATCAACAATATGCAAATGATCTTTTTCATAAATCCTTCCTTGGTTATTGAGCTTAAATAGCGCTCAAACTTAATTATACTACTTGAAAATAAAGTCCACAAATTGACTGAACTTGAAAAACTTATTCAACGCGACAGAATCCATAAGGTTCATATCGACCCGAAGGGATGCCAAGAGTTTCTGATCCAAAATCAAGAATTGACCAGAGGCCATTTTGTTCTCCAGGACCTACGTGAATAAAATTGAAACGGAGTTTGTCTCTTTGAACCATGGCACCCAGATACCATTTTGAAAGATTGTCCCACTTCATCGTCGCCAGTTTGAAATCTGATCCACCAAAAGAGAGAGTTTCACTTCCTTTTTTCAAATGAAAATATTTGATATGGGCTCCACTTGGAATATCTTTCCAAGACTCCATTACAATTTCCAGCTTATCTCCTGTTTGAATCAGGGTGTATTCACACTTGATTGTTGTACCAAAGGCGATAAGGGGAAGTAGTGAGAGCGTGAAGATTAAAGTTTTCATTCTCATAGGATAGGAAAGGAGCTGAAATGTCGTCAAATGCTTGAAAAAAGGTATCTAACTACCTGAAATTATACCGCAGAATTCCTATAAGAATTTCAAAACTCTTTAAAATTGCAGTGATTATATGTAAAACAACGCAAATTATTTAAAAGGGTATTCCTATGAAAAAGATTATTATTCTTCTGGCCGGCTTGATGGCCTTTAGTTCTGCCTTTGCTGCAGACCCAGTCGCTATTCGTGATGAGTTAGCTAGTCTTATTGTTGGAACTGGAACATCAAAACCAGTAGGGGCTAAACCTTATTTCTCAGCTAGGTATAGAGTAAATAAATACGATGAATGTACGATCGATTTGTTTTCACATTTCTCCTATGATGATCAGCTAAAGCAAACTCGTGCAATGATTTCATTTTGGGAGTTTAAAGGCATGTCTAAGAGTCAATTGAGTCTTGTGAATGTTCCTGAAGGATCTGATTTGACTGCTAAAAGCGAGCTTATACTAACGGCTCC
>SBGE01000303.1 GCA_006226755.1 Deltaproteobacteria bacterium
AAAGCCTTGATGAAGGGCTTCTCGGCCTTCATTTGTTTCCATATTTTCAACAACTGCTCTCATTAAAACGGGAGAGAGTAATCGAAAAAAATCATCGAGGCTCGGAACCTTTTCTGGATCTTCCTCTCTCAAAGTTTCCAAATGATACTCAAGAGACTCCACTCTTTTAAACAGCTCAAGCGAATCTTCAATGGCCAAAAGATCCTTGAGTTCGTGGCAGAACATTTGAATGACTTTATTGGAGTTGACTCTATGTAATTGCTCGGGCTTTAAGGCAAACAATGATTCCCCATCTCCTTTAAAGAGAAGAGATTTATTCAAACGGGCAATTTCATGGTTGTATATCTTTTCCATAACAGGGTCATCATAACACAAAACCCGGCCAGGGGCCGGGTTTCGTATGTCAACATTTTGTAAATTGATTAAAGCTTGAGCTTTCCTCTTTTAGTTAGCTCTTCGATAATTCCTTTGAAATGACTGAAAGGATATGCTCCCTTAACAGGTACTCCATTGATGATAAAACCAGGAGTTCCTTGCATTCCAAAGCTTGCTGCTTCTTGCATGTCTTCGTCGATTCTCTTTTTAATTTCTTCAGAGTTAACAACTTTTGCAAGTTTTCCCATATCAGCTCCAACTTTTTTAGCGATGCTCTTCAAGAAAGATTCACCGTTTTTAAGTTGTCTTTGATTATCGAAAACTTCGTCATGGAATTTGAAAGCTTTTTCAGCATCCTGAAGCCTGATGGCTTCGTAGTATTGGGAAGCAATCATCGCTTGCTTGTGAAAACTCAAAGGAAGGTGCTTATAAACGAAAGCTACTTTTCCAGGATAAGCTTCCATGATTTCCTGAACTGTTTTGAAACCTCTGGTACAGAATGGACATTCGAAATCAGAGTATTCAACAAGAGTGATTGGAGCACCTTTAGTACCTCTAATTGATTCGTCATCACGGATCACTGGCTTGAGAGGATTGTCATATGTTTCTTCAAGTTTCTTTCTTTCTTCTTCTTCTCTTTTAGCGGCCATGGCCTGTTGAGCATTTTTCGCAGCTTTTTGAACAGCTTCAACAAACTCTGCTGGATTGGCCTCAATAGCATCCGCAAGAACTTTTGGGTTCTCTTTTAGAATTTTAGCAACTTTATCTTTCAGCTGACCTTCGCTGACACAAGAGACGGCTCCAACTGCGGCCAGTAGTAGCATTAACTTCTTCAAAACTTTCATTTTACAATTCCCTTTGTTTTTCATGAATTATGAGTATTTTCGCAGAATTTTTGAATTGTTCAATCATTCACCACGTAATTTTTCTGTAAATAATCGAGATATTTGTTGATCACACGGCAATGGGGTCTCAAGAAGTAGTTCCCTATCAGGTGCACTCGAGAGGAGTGATTGCCCTTAATAAATGAGCGCATTGTGGCAAAAATTCCAAAAGCCGGAGCTGAGATTTTTCCATATAAGTGAATCGCCAAGAAGAGATATAGGAAGACATGCAATGTCGTAACAAAAAGTAGCACGTCCTGAAGTAGCCGAGTCTGCTGCTCAAGAAAGTGTTTTACTACGGTAGTCGGTTTGAGAATCTCATGGGCAAGTGAAATCAAACCATCATGAATTTCTACAGCGGCCAAATTCAAACTGACTCCCACCACAATAGATGTGAGTACAATTAAAAATGAGAACTGAATGAAAAAGTCTTTTTCAAATACTGGTGAGTGAATCTTTGTATATTTTGTTGGAACTGTGGTTTTTTTGATGACCCCTTCCTTCACACCATTTTCCATGTAATTAAAAAAATACTCCGAAAAACGGGTTAAAAGCTTTAGATCAGTGAAAAAGTCTGGATCATAACTAGCTGAACCATCTTTAATCGCCTTTTCACAGTATTCTGAAATCAATCTGAAAGGTCTAAGAAAGAGGTTCGCGATATAGACACCTATAAAGATTAAGACGACAAAAAATAATCCCATATAAGGAAGGGTCTCCAAAACGTTCTTCAAGATGTAGTCATAAAAGGTTTCTGCTAGAGAGTCGATATTGGTGAGTCCATGGGCCTCAAAGAACAAGAGGTCCAATCTTAGGATAACCAGCAATAAGCCAATCATTATAAGGATGGTAATAAGTGGGATCGAACATATCTTTATAGTAGTCAAAAGACGAAATCTTGATTCATCGTCATTAAAGACCTGTGTGATGGCCTTCTTGATAGACTGCAATTTCGTCAAATGATCAGACAATGTGACCTTAACCTTCTCTTCCATTTCATCCTCGAGGAGTTGATTTCATTGTAACCCGAGTCATAAAAAACCATAACCACTGGAAATTTCTACAGCGTTGGAGATGCCAGATTAGGCGAAAATTCGTTTAAAATTTGGACACCTGCCAGTTGACTGTCAGCTCCTTGGACAGAGTGAGTGAAGACTGGCCTATAAACACATGAAATTACATATAATTGTCCCAATACCCCTCCCGGCTTTTTTGGCACGCGTCATGCAAAGTATTAAGCAAATAGTTTTAGTTTCAGTTTCTTGTAAGGAGAGAGGTATGAAAACGAAGAATGTAGAATTCAAAAAGATAGCTAAAGGAGTGATGCTTCTTGGTCTATCAAGTATGTTGCTGACTTCATGTGGCGGTAAGAAGAATCAAACGAACACAGGTGTAACTGGTAATGCACCGATCTTCTCAAACCCACAACAGCAAAATGATTACAACCAACTTAAAGCACAGTATCCGTGTCAATCAGGTCAAAGGGTTGAGCAGAACTTTGTTCTTAATGTTTCAGGTGTTCAAGGAAATACCATTGCAGGTACCATGACACCAGGTGGAGCACCAGGAGCATCGACTCAATCGTACTTTGGTATCAACACAGGATTTAAGGATATCATGGTGATTACACAAGCTGGTCAAAACCAGTTTAATGTTCACCTTTCATTGTGTGCGGTTCAAGGACAAACAACTTGGTTCATCGGTGGTGATGCCCAGTTGTCTAACTTCGTCCTAGACTTCGCAACTCTTAATACTTCAGTTTCCTGCTCTTATGGAAACATTGTTCAAGCGAACGTTAGATTTACTAACTCTAAGTTTGGACAAGACGGTAGATCTTTTACTCAAGTCTGCTGGCAATAATCCAATAAAATTGTACTCTCACCCGTCAGTGTAAAAGCTGACGGGTTTTTTAACTCTCTACTCTCTCCCTCTTTTCAAAGATGGGACAAGGCAAAGCTACGTCTTGTCCCATCTTAGAAGAACAAAATAAATAATCAGTACATTTTTTTGAGTTTATGATTTGGAAAGTAATGGGCCAGAATCTCTTTGTAGGTTTTTCCTTTGCGAGCAAGATCATAGGCCCCAACCTGGCATAATCCTACACCGTGACCATTGCCGCTTCCATGAATTGTCAGACCTTTTTTCTTACTCAATGACAACTTGAAATGATTTGAAGGGAAAAGGACTCGACCAAAATATCTTCTAAAATCAGACTTCTCGATGAGATAAAGTTCTTCTCCAACGTAAATCCTAGAGACATCATTTTCTAATTTGTCTGGAGCCACTCGGATTTCTTCACCAGGGGTGTAGACTAGTTTTTTACCAAGCAAATCTTTTTTTCCGGCCCACTGAAGAAAGTTCACCATTCTTTCGTAAGACACAGAGTTATCCCAACGCCTTTTGGGGGAAGTCATGCAATATCTGCAATCGACTGCCTCGTAACCATCGACATGGTTTTCCCAAACCTGGTCAGGCTTCAGAGTCCTTCCTCCACAACTGGCGTGAAAGAAGATCGGTCTTAAAACTTTATCAGGTCCAATCAACACTTCTCCCTGAGTCGAACGAGATGCCAGTTCGGTCCTTCTTGTGGCATCAAAAAATGACCCTGCCACCTGATGTTTTTCAGAAGACTCAATATGATAATGCACATTGTGTCCCTCAATTTTTGAGACTTGATTGCTTTTCATTTTATGAAGGGCATATGTTCTAGCGGCTACGGCCTGTGCCTTCAGGGCCTCCAGAGACCAGCTGGAATTCATCTCTTTTGAAAGCAGAGAGCTGATATAATTTTCGATAGGAACTTGATTGATAACATCACAGGCCGGTGATTCATGATTGGCCACGACCAGAAGTTCTCCTTGGTATTTTTCTTTTCCAAGCGTCACAAGCCCGGTTTGAGATTTTAATGAAGCCAGCAAGACGGGTGATTCCATTTTTCCACGGTTCTTGGCCCCAAAACCGTCGCAGTTGAATTTAATGGCCTTCTTTCCCTTGAAGAGTTTACTGGAGTCATTGAGGTGAATCTTTCTTTTGAGATCCATTCCACTGACTAAAACGTTCTTCAATTTCTTACGAACACGAACTCTAATAACCGGTTGCTTTCTTTGTGAAATAAAAGATTTCTTATATTGAAGATCTGGCGACTGTAGACCAGACGCCTTAGCTGCAAAGCTTTGCTTAAATGGAAAAAGAATAAGTCCTGCACTCAGCAGAACTAACGACCTTCTCATCATGAAAACTCAACCATCCTTGGTAAAGTCGTAACTTATTTAAATTTTAAACTTGATGGCCTGCAAAGAAAAGCAGGAAAAACCTGATCGAAACGGTTGGAAGTCTTTGAAAGCTCTTAGATTTTTCCAATCATGCGCATGACTTTTTGAAGGTCATCCCATGCTGTACGCTTCATCTTGGGATTGATCTTCAAAAAGTCTGGATGAAAGATCGGAACCATTTTATAGCTCCAAACAACACCATCTTTAAATTCTACCGTCTTATCTGAAGTGACACCATGAACTCTTGAAAGTCGCTCTTTTTTTCCAAGCATGACATTTGTAGCAATAGCTCCCATTGTAATGACAACAACTGGATCAACTTTACGAAGTCCAATACATAAATCAGCGAACTCATCAGATGATTGAGAAATGTTTTCAAGAGGCATTCGCAAATACTCTCCTGTCTGCAATTTCATGGCCTGAATCATTTTCATCAGAAGATCATCATCACCAGTATGAGGAGTATCACCAAGGAAAACACATTTTACATTGGAGAAATCCCCAGAGAGAACTTCAATTCCCTCAAGTTGGCTGGCATATTCATCTGTAGAATTTTTTGTTAGCGGTATCTTCGCTGAATCATCTTGTTTTTTCTCAACATGACCATGATCGAGTTTGATAATTTTTTTACCGACAGGTTTATCTTCCGTGGCCTTTGTGACGAACTTGTCCATCGATTCAAGAACATGTTCTTTTTCAGAAAGAACAGGTTTGGATGGAGCCGGTGCTGACAGAGGTGGAGTCAACTCTGTCCCTTCTGAAACAAATTCAGGCAACTCATTAAGGAACCAAGCAGAGTCTCCAAGCAGCGCTTGAGCAAAACTCAATTTTCCTGATTGAGTGTTAGAAGCTCCAGTCTTCCTTAATCTGATGAATTCCTTCTCAAAATCCATGTAATTCCAATGCTTTAAAATGGTCGCAATTTTCCTATAGGTAATTTCAGCCCTTAAATTGTCATTTAAAGCACATACAGTAAAGCCTTTCCATAAACGCCCGAAAAGTTATGCATGAAGGTTACCCTGCTTAATAAAAACCCTGCGACCTTCTAACAGGAGTATCCAGTATGCCTTTTGATGCTGACTTCAAATTCGAGAAATTCGAAGAATACTATGGCGACATTGAACAAGTGAAAAAGATCATCTGCAACTGCAAAGTATGTGGAACGAAGTTGGTCCTCTCACACCTTTCAGATTACAAAAATCTAGTAGTACAGGAAACGGCTCGATGCCCGGAATGTGGTTCCGGAAGTCGAAAGAAAATCCACGTACTCAACTAAATACCTTCAAACATCGGGGTCGGGATTCCCGTCCTGGTCCCCTTGTTTGAGGTATTCAAAAAGATTCAACGCAATCTTCTCACTCACTTCAAATTTATTTTGTAATTCCAAAACAGAAAGCTCTGAAAGTTCACTCATCGACATATCCATTCTTTCAAGGATTTGTTTGCGAGTCTTTGGTCCAATACCTTCAACTTCATCCAACCAGGAACTTATCACTCGATCTTTTTCTTTTTTATGATGAAGGCGTCTGGAAAACCTGTGTGCCTCATCTCTCATTTGAGTCACAATTCTAAAAAGAGACATGTTCTTTGATAGTATATAAGGGTTCACTCTCCCAGGAATAATCAAGCGTTCCTCAGTTTTAGTAATCGAGGTACTCTTAAAAGTATCTTTTTTTCCTGATTTTGATTTGGCGATCCCACAGACAGGGATATCGATATTCTCTTCCCGAAGAACTTGAAGCAATGAACTTACTTGTCCTTTCCCACCATCAACGATGAAAACATCAGGAAGGTTTCCTTTGGGAATCCTTCTTCTCATCAACTCTTTCATCATGGCAAAATCGTTATTCCCCTCTTCGCGAACTTCCAAACCGTAGTGACGATAATTTTTTCGATCAGGTTTTCCATTGTGAAAAACAATTTGAGCAGCAGTCGGTGAAGTTCCTTGAAAAATGGCCACATCATAGCACTCAAGAACAACTGGCCTTTCTTTCATACCGAGAAGTTCAGCCAATTTATTCAGTCCTACATAAATACTTTCTTGATTTGAAAGCCTGACTCGCTGATGCTCAAACGCTTGATCTATAGCGAGTTTCATCAATTGTTCATATTTTTTAGTAGGTTTTTTGACTTTGATGTTTTTTTCAATTTCTGTCATTGCTTCTTTGAACGATGTCACTTCAGCCAAGTTTTCAGGGATAAAGAGAAGTTCGGGTAAGGTATCGTTGGTTGAAGAATAATATTGAAAAAGGAATGTTCGGAGTTCATCTTCAATTTCATCGTTAATATCAACAATCGGAAAATTAAAATTCTTATGACCTAAAAGTATTCCATTACGAACCATGTAGATGGCCATATCAATATCAAACTCTCCAACATGGTAACCAAAAACATCGATGTTCCCTGGACCAGATTCAAATTCAACATTCTTTTGAACTGACCCAGAGAGGAATTCTTCGAGAATTGAAATATTGTCTCTGATCATGGCAGCCTTCTCAAAAAGTTCATCTTCAGCTGCTTTATGCATTCTGGCCTCAAGCTCCTTGAGAGATTTCTTTCCCTTTCCTCGAAATAGATCCAAGGCCAAGTCGAGATCTTTTTTGTATTCCTTTTTAGAAATCTTCTCCACACAAGGTGCTGAACACTGATGCATCTGATAGAGAAGACACGGCTCTTTTCTGGAATTGAACTCTCGAAGTGAGCAGTCTCTTAGACCAAATGATTTAGTTGTGATCCTAAGTACTTCAGAAATGTTACTTCCTACAACAAAGGGACCAAAAATTTCTTTTTCTTTTGTTCGTTTGAATCGTCTGACATACATCAAGCGTGGAAAGTCTTCACTGTGATCCACTAAAACATAGGGATAGGACTTATCGTCTTTCAACCTGATGTTGTATTTGGGTGAGTGTTTCTTGATAAGGTTGTTTTCAAGAACAAACGCTTCAGCATCATTTTTTGTAATCAGAAACTCGAAATCCCTGACATGGCTGATCAGGATTTCGGTTTTTGGGGTCTTGGCCGAAGCATTGAAGTAGCTACTAACGCGGGCCTTCAAAGATTTGGCCTTACCAACGTATAAAACCTCCCCAGAAGTCTTCTTCATCAGGTAACAACCTGGCTTTGAGGGCAAGCTTTTTGCCTTCTCCAACAGCTTTACCATGCGTTCTGTCTTTACTTTCGACTCCACGCCACCTAACCTACCAGCTCTCGTTTCTTCTATAAAAAGGTAATCTATGTCTGCCCTAGGCGTCGGAAAAGAAGTTCTCTCCTACTGCAACAAATGCAAACTCACTCTAGCTCATATTATCCTCACGATGAAGGATGATGCCAATATTGGCAAGGTAGAGTGCAAGACCTGCCATGGTAAACATAATTACAAAGACCCTTCAACTGTCGGTGCTAAAAAAGTAAAGGCCAGAGGGGCTACCAAGCAAAGCAAATCAAAACTTTCTGTCGCTGATCTTTGGCTTGATGCTGTTGGAAAGTCTGATGCTAAATCACAACCCTATTCACCTAAGACTGAATATGTTCTTGGAGATATTATAGATCACCCCAAGTTTGGACCTGGGGTGATTGATAAAGTAATTGACGGGAATAAAATTCAGGTGATCTTCAGGCATGAGATCAAGACTCTCATGCACAAGTTGGGTTAATACCAACCAGCTTGACCACCAATTCCGAAGTTGAACTGTAGTCCACCCATTCCATATGGGTAACCACCGTATACACCACCGTATCCGCCGTAACCGTAAGAGCCCATTTGCAACTGTTGTCCGGCGTTCATGTATT
Organism: Deltaproteobacteria bacterium; assembly: GCA_006226755.1. Classification (GTDB taxonomy): domain Bacteria; phylum Bdellovibrionota; class Bacteriovoracia; order Bacteriovoracales; family Bacteriovoracaceae; genus M0603. Next base: position 8,321 of record SBGE01000303.1, read on the forward strand.
GTTGATAAAGAGCTTGCTGAGAAGCACCCATAGTTTGAGCGTTCGCTTGCTGCACTCTCTGACCATAAGAGTTCATGTCCATGGCCATTTGTTGTTGTTGATACATTTGTTGCTGTTGCTGTTGCCACTGGTTGAAACCACCAGCTCCACCCCAGCCACCGGTGTTGTTCCAGTAAGATCCACCAGGGAAACCAATGTTACCACCAACTCCGAGACCCATGCCTCCGTTGATCATACCTGGTCCACCGAATCCACCGTAAGGGTA
>SBGE01000110.1 GCA_006226755.1 Deltaproteobacteria bacterium
ATATATTTTTAACTTTTTTGATATATTCGTTGAAAAATGATGACTTACAGCATATTATTACGCATTCGGAGGTCCCAAATGTCGTCAGAATTAAAGAGAATTAGTTTAATGATTAGAGAAGATCAGTATTTAGGCCTTAGTTCTTCAGGCATCAACTTGAGTGGACTAATCCGAGATTTGATTGATGACTATCTGAGTGAGCACAAAATTGTGGTGAGTGTCTCCGAAGAAACAAAGCAACTCTATGACTTAATCATCTCCAATACCGGCTCGACAGATGTCGACTTAGAAGAATACCTGAAAAAAGGCTTGAAAGAATTGTTAAGGGATAAGATAAAGTCGATGCAAGATCTCGAAAAACAACTTACAAAGAATTAAGTATGGATAACCTTTCTGAATATCACTTGTGCGAAGACCCCATCAGTAGCTGGGAGTCCTGGTTCAAAACGGCAAAAGAAAAAGAAGTAAACGCAGAGGCCTTTACTCTTTCGACAATCGACTCCAATGGTGATCCCCAGGGAAGACTACTTCTGTATAAGGGGATGCATGAGGGCAAGTTCACCATTTACACCAACCTTGAAAGTCCAAAAGCTGTTCAATTGGCCGAAAGTAAAAAAGCTTCCATGACTTTTTTCTGGCCATCAGCGCTAAGACAAATTCGCATACTAGGCGACGTTGAAGTGATGGAACCAGAAAGGGCCGAAGCATATTTCAAAAAAAGGGAAAGAGGCAGCCAAATTGCTTCGTTCATAAGTAGACAAAGTCAGCCTATTGAAGACAGAGAAACACTCTTACAAAGATTTTCTGAAACAGAAAAAGAGTATGAAGGTCAAGAAATCCCCTACCCAAAAGAGAGATGGGGTGGCTTCTATATTGTACCTAAAAAGTGGGAATTCTTTCATTATCGCGAGTTTAGGTTAAACGACAGATTTGTCTATGACCAAAAAAACGAAAAGGGCTGGAATATTTTTAGAATTCAGCCCTGAAAAATTTTTATTGAACTCTCTTTTGAGGTAATATTTCTAAATGGCCGTAAAATTCCACGTCACTCTTCCAGATGGTCGAGAAGGATACATTGAGGTTACAGAGAAACCACTTCTCATAGGAAGAGGAGAAAAGTGTGACCTTCAACTTATTGATGAAAGAAGTTCTTCAAAACATTGTTCTGTTTTTATCGACCACAAAAGAACTTATATCAAGGACCATGAAAGTAAAAATGGTACCTATGTGAATGATAAACGGATTGATGAACCCACAAGAATTTATCTAAAAGACAAAGTTCTCGTTGGTGGGACTAAACTTTTCCTGATCGCAGAAGAGATGACACCAAAAGAGAAGCACTGGCACTTCAAAATGAAAGAAGGCGATGACTCATTTACTCTTCCTGAAATGACGAACTCAGAGATGAAAAGTCTTGATATTGAAAATGCTTCGAAGATAAAAGAAGACGTTGCTAAAGAAGAAGAAGACAAAATTAAAAAAGAAATGTTCAAGGATCTTGAAGATCTCACTCAGAAGTCGATCGTCAAAAAAATTCGCGTTCTCTCTAAAACTAATCCAAAAAAATAATTAACTTAATGCTGAATTGAGTTTTTCTTTCAGATCAACCGCTTCCCATGGTTTGATCAAATAACCGTTGGCTCCGGCCTGAATGGCCTCGATGATTTCAGTACTTTCTGACTCAGAAGTAAAAAGGACAAAAGGAACATCCTTGAAGTTCTTTGAGCCTCTTATGGTTTTTATGAAATCAAGGCCACTATGCTTCGGCATGTTCAAATCACTGATAATCAGACCGACTTCTCCATCTGTTCCACGATGTTTTTTGAGCTCATTAATGGCCTCTGGAACATCATTTGCCTTATAAAGTTGCCCCATATGACCAAGAAGTTGAAGGTGGTCTCGAATCAATGAGTAGTAAAAACTCACATCATCAACCACCAGAATGTTCACATAGGTAAAGGCATTTTCGGCCATTGCTTCTCCTGAGTGTTTATCTTCCCTCAAACTCGCTTTTTTTTCAATGAATTGAGGTCCAATTGCAGTATTTCAGGGGTGTCAGTCACTAAAAGTTCTGTTATATTCACCAAATTCTAAAACCCTGACGACAACAGAGGATGCCACATGGCGACAAAAGACCTACCTAAAAAGTACAACTCTCTCGACACTGAAAAGAAATGGATCGATAACTGGGAAAAAGAAGGCGTTTATAAATATGACGCTGAAGCTTCTCGGGAAAAGACATATGTCATCGATACCCCTCCTCCAACTGTTTCTGGTTCACTACACGTCGGCCACGTATTCAGTTACACCCAAACCGATATCGTTGCTCGTTACCAACGAATGAAAGGAAAGAATATTTTCTATCCTATTGGGTGGGATGACAATGGACTTCCAACTGAACGAAGAGTTCAGACTCTTTATGGAATTCGCTGTAATCCGACTTTGGCCTATGATGAAAATTTTCAACTTAAAAAAGCTAAAGACGGAACCAAAGATCAGAAAGAAGTTTCTAGGAAGAATTTTCTAGAGGCCTGTGAAGTTCAAACTGGAGAAGATGAAAAGAAGTATGAAGCCCTATGGAGACATCTGGGTCTTTCTTTCGATTGGGAACAGCAATACGAGACAATCAATGATCATTCGAGAAAAATTTCTCAAGCTTCTTTTCTTGATCTGAAAGACAAGGGCTATGTTTACTCTTCAAAATCTCCTACGATGTGGGATACTACTTTTCAAACGGCCGTGGCCCAAGCTGAAGTTGAAGAAAGAGACAAGTCCGGACATTACCACGATATTACTTTCAAAACAGAAACCAATGAATCCTTTGTGATTTCGACAACCAGACCGGAGCTACTTGCAGCTTGTATTGCAGTCGTAGCCCACCCTGATGATGAAAGATATCAACACCTATTTGGCAAGCACGCCATCACTCCTCTCTTCCATGCGAAAGTTCCGATTTTGCCTGCAGAGCATGCTGACCCGGAAAAAGGAACAGGGATCCTGATGGTCTGTACCTTCGGTGATACAGCTGACGTGGATTTTTGGAAAAGTTCTGATCTTCCTTTGAAACAGATTATTGGTCGTTCAGGAAAATTGGTAGAAATTACTTTTGGTGAAGACGTCTTCAATTCCGAAAAACCGGTAGAGGCCAATAAGGTATATTCTCAATTAGTCGGCTTATACGCGAAACAAGCAAAAAAAGTGATGGCCGATCTTTTGGCTGAATCAGGAGACTTGGTTGGAGAACCGAGACCAACTGAACAAATCGCCAAGTTTTATGAAAAAGGTGATCAGCCGCTTGAGTTTATTTCAACACGTCAGTGGTTCATTAAAATTCTTGAAAACAAGAGTTCTTTGATAGAACAAGGAAAGAAGATCAAATGGTACCCAGAGCATATGTACAAAAGATATGAGCAATGGGTTGAAGGTCTAAACCAAGACTGGTGTATTTCGAGACAAAGATTTTTCGGCGTTCCTTTTCCTGTTTGGTACAAACTGGATGCAGAGGGCGAACCGAAATACGATGAACCAATTTACGCAACAATGGATATGCTTCCAGTTGACCCACAAATGGATACCGCTCCTGGCTTTGATGAATCTCAAAGAGGTAAAGCAAATGGCTTCATGGGTGATCCTGATGTCATGGATACCTGGGCGACAAGTTCAGTGAGTCCTCAAGTTTCAAGTCACTGGACGATTGATGATAAAAGGCATGCTCAACTTTTCCCTGCAGATCTCAGACCACAGGCCCATGAGATCATCAGAACTTGGGCCTTTTACACAATCACGAAATCATGGATGCATGAAAAGAAAGTTCCATGGCATAACATTGCCATCAGTGGATGGGTTGTGAACCCTGATAGAAAGAAAATGTCCAAGTCCAAAGGAAACACAGTAACTCCAGAAGACTTGATCGAAACTTACTCTTCAGATGCTCTTCGATACTGGGCCGGCAAGGCCAAACTTGGACAAGATACCATCTATGATGAGAACGTATTCAAGATCGGACAGCGTTTAGGAACAAAAGTATTCAATGCCTCTAAATTTGTGATGATGCAGCTTGAAGACGAAGAAGGAAATCCTTGTCAGGCAACAATGGCAGATATTACTGAACCATTAGACAAGGCCTGGGTAACCAAGATCAATAAACTGATTGAAGACTCAACCAGATCATTTGATAAATACGAATACAACATCGTACTCTCAAATGTTGAAGCTTCTTTTTGGGAATTCTGTGATCTTTATGTAGAGTTGGTCAAAACAAGAGCTTACAAGCAAAGAGAACAAGCTTCTGGAAAGTCTGCACAGGCCACTCTTGAGTGGACTCTAAAAACCTTCCTTAAACTGTTTGCTCCATTCCTTCCTTTCATTTGTGATGAAGTATGGAGCTGGAGCTTTGCGCAGAAAGAAGACCAACCTTCAATCCACAAGGCTCCATGGCCTGCTGTTGAAACTGGAGAGGCCTTCACTCAGAGCTCAACTCAATTGATTGATCTTGCGAAAGAAGTGATGATGGTTGCGCGTGGGGAAAAGTCCACTCAGCAAAAATCACTTCGTTGGCCTGTTGAGGAAATGATCGTTGAAGGGACAAAAGAACACCTTGATTCTTTTGCAACTTTTGCAGGTGATATTGCTTTAGCGACCAACCTCAAAAACAATCCAGTGACGAAAGAAATTTCTTCCAAGCCTGAAGAAACTTTCTTCAACGTCAAAGTGACTTTGAGTGAGACCAAAGAATAAGTTATACAACTTAGCCATTCATGGTGGGGCTGGAGCACTCCAGCCTCACAAATATACATCCAAACAGATTTCTGAATATGAGAAATGCCTGATCGCATCGATGACCAAAGGGCAATCAATCCTTGAAAAAGGTGGAACTGCGATTGAAGCTGTCATCGAATCTGTAGTCATTATGGAAAACTCTCCACTTTTTAATGCAGGAAGAGGAAGTGTCTTCTCAAGTGACGAAACCATTGAAATGGATGCTTCTGTTTCGTGTGGAAGAAGAATTAAAACTGGTGGAGTGACCAACGTTACAAGGTTGAAAAACCCCGTTTGGGGAGCCTTTCATGTTTTGGAAAACTCCAAGCATGCTCTACTCTCCGGACTTTCAGCAGACCTCTATTGCTTGAATGCCGGACTTGAACATGAATCGCAACAATACTTCAAAACTGAACATCGCCTCGAGCAACTTCATGAAGCCATGGAAAAAGATATTGTTCAACTTGACCATGGAGACAAAGTTGGAACGGTGGGTGCTGTGGCCATGGATATCAAAGGAAATCTGGCTTCAGCGACTTCGACAGGCGGAATGACAAATCGTCATCCTGGTCGAGTCAGTGACACCTCCATTCAAGGAGCGGGAACTTATGCAGAAAATGGACTTGTTGCCATTAGTGGTACTGGAACTGGTGACATTTTCATTCAAAATGTACTCGCTTACGATATGGCAGCCATGATGAAGTATGCTGGAATTTCTATGAATGAAGCTGCTTCTACTGTTCTTGAAAAGCTTAAAATTAAAGGTGGTTCAGGAGGACTGATTGCCATCAACAAGTCGGGAAAAACCATTCTCCCCTACAACACCCATGGAATGTTCAGAGCGTGGTTGAATGAGAGTGGAAAAATTCAAACAGCTATTTTTAAATAAAAAAGCCCACACCATTAGGATGTGGGCTTGATTCAAGATATTTTTAGAATCTTAGTTGTTTTGTACGTTTCTGATCCCTGAAGAAGAGTTGCTTCCAAAAGTAAATTTAGCAAGCGCCTGACAGTCAGAGATAACTTCTTGGATGTTGTTTCCATAAAGTCTTCCCATTGGGAACTGATCGTAAGTGATGCCTGGATCGTCATCGATGTGACACTCAGCTGAAGTCTTTCCAAAAGTATCTCCAACAAACTTGATCTTCTGCAGACCGTTTGAAGAGTTACTTCCATATTGAGAAACTGCGATTGATTTACAATCATTCATGATTTGAGAAAGAGTTCCAGTCATTGTTCCCATAACGAATTGGCCAAAAGTCATACCTGGATCGTCATCAATGTGACACTCAGCTTGATACTCATTGTATGGCATTGGTGGGTTTCTCAGATCATCCAACTCTCTTTGAAGTTGGAAAATTCTGTCACGAAGTTGTTGATTCTCACCCTGAAGAGCTACGTTGTCTGAAGCAAGTCTTTCGTTTTCTCTTCTCAAACGTCTTTCTTCATGATCGTTACCACCTCTTCTTCTGGCATCGTCAAGATCCATACGACATTGTTGAAGTTCACCTTCAAGTCTTCTGATCTCACCTCTGTTTCTATCTCCGTGTCCTGGTCTGTTACGAAGATCCTGAAGAGCAATCTCACACTTGTTAAGGTCTTGTCTCAGGGCCATATTGCTTGATCTTGAAAGATCAAGATCAGAAACGCATTGTTGTCTTTCTTGTTCTACAATGACGTTTCTTGATTGAAGAGTTTGAAGTCTTTCTCTGAATCTTTCAATTTGCTGTTCACAGCTGTTTCTGTTTCTTGGATCCCGTGGGTCCCGGTGTTGTTGAGCATTAGCAAGTGTACTAAATCCGATTGTGGCGATGGATAGTACGGCGAGTGTTTTTTTCATTTTTCCCCCCAGAAATATAAGGTGTGTGCATCACCTCGTTAAGTGGGTGGAAATTACCACGGGCCGGTATCTCGAACAATTAAAGTGAAATTATTATAACAGATCTAAGGCTTTGATTTTAATCGCGAGGATGCAATCTTTGACACTCACGAATATTGATCATTAGGTCTTGATCGAACTCTTCAATCAATGGTCTTGTCATATCGACAATGGCCTTATTTTTTCTCATGACATTGACCAGTCGACAAAGCAAAGTCATCTCTTCTTCAGGTCTGATAACTTTGAAACTGATGACATCGTACTTTGTTTGATAGAAGACTTTCCAAAGAAGTTCACGGTACTCCAAACGGACCATTTTTCCAGACTGTTTGGAAACTTCATGTCCAAGATCGTCATTGTGAATTGAAAAATCCCAAGTCAGCTGATCTCCCGACCCAAGATCCATTGTTCCTTCCCATGTTTTAGGAAGAAACCCTTTCTTTGATAACTTCACCAACTTCCCTACTCGATGTCCACTTGAGTAAGTATAAGAGAGGAAGAGATACCCGAGTCCCGTAGTCAAAAGACCCAATACAATCAGCGAAAGGATGATATTTTTCTTCATGAATTAAAGGTACGTGAATGAGGCCTACTGGTCAATGGACATTTTAAGTTTGAACATTCCCGTTTTCCCTCTGATAACGACTGATGGCAATGGTTTTCCACTTCCATCTTCAAGTCCTGGGAATACGTACATATTCATAAGATCAACTTTACGCTTTCTTGTCTTGATGAAAGCTGAAGAAGCAGATATGCGAAGATTTGGGTAAGACAGATCCATTCTGTCGAGATGATACCACATGTTTGGCTTGATCCCTGGGTGTATTTGATTAAGTTTACCAATTTCAAACCCAAGGAAAGTTTCTTTTGCATTCAAGAATTTCATGATGTCATTCTTTTCAATCATGGAATCAATTGGATCCAACCAAATAGTATCTTGATTATTCATTTGAACGGTTTCAAGAATATCTCCATCCATCGGTTCAAAAACACGATAAATAAGACGCCCGCCACCTTTAGTGAAGATCTGAAGAAAGGCCCTACCATTTTGAGTTCCAATTCTTACTTTCTTTACTTGTCTAATCACATCCCAAATAGGCTCAGAAAATTTTTCTCCGGCTAAGTCTCCAAAGCCTTTGAGAATGACACCTATATCTCTGGCCCCAACTTCAAAATCGCCTAGCTCTGCCATGTATTTAATCATAACCAATGTTAGTGAAATGTTTCCTGAGATTGGATATTTACCAGGCTTGAGGTCTTTAAGTTCAAGAATTCTTCTGGCCATGTCCCTGATGGTATCATCTGAAAGATTCATGCTCGTGAAACTTCTGGTCAGTCGATCGCGAGATCCAAGTGAATCATAGAATACTTCATCTTCATCAACTTCTTCTTCTGTGACTTCACTTCTCTCATTTACACCCATGTCTCCATGTCTAGTGTTGGTGGTTGAAGTTGTCTGACTCCCTCTTGGATTGTCCAGTAATGGCTGGCTTTCACCACCACAAGAGGCTAGAACAAAACTCAAAATAAGCATGAATGTCGTCAAAAGAGTGGTTTTCAAAAAAGCGTCCCAAGATTCTGGTTAAATCAGCGGAATTTATAGCGAAAAAAGGCTTCAGCTACAAGATTAGTGTAAATAATATAGGTATGATCGACGTTTCAAGATCTATCTAATATTGAGCGCTCGAAGCTTGCTCTCCCTGAAATAGAGGAAGAGTGGAAAACTCACACTGATCGCCACACAAAGACCCCCAATAATATAGAGCCAGATGTTTTTCATTTTGAGCTTTCTGCCTTCAATGACCATCCAGATGCAACAAACCACAAAAAGAACCACTATATCCAATGTGATTGAAGTGCTGGCCCGGTTCACGAAAGTGTCCC
>SBGE01000218.1 GCA_006226755.1 Deltaproteobacteria bacterium
CATGATGATAGGGTAAGTCATGGCCCCTTTGATTTTACTTTTAAGTTTGGACTGCGCCTCTGTGAAATCTGCAAGTCTTAAAAGGACAATTTCAAGGTTACCTGAAGCTTCACCGGCCTCAACCATGTTGACGTAAACATTATTGAAAACTTTTGGATAATCTGAGAGTGATTTGGCCAAAGAAGAACCTTCATTCACTTTTCCTCTAACTTCTGAAAGAACTACTCTGAGTTTTGGATTATCTGTCTGATCCATAAGAGCAGAAAGGGCCTCAACAATTTGAATCTTGGCCTTGACCAATGTGGCCAGCTGTCTGGTCATCAAAGAAAGCTCTTCAATAGATACACCTGTTCCAAAAGAAATGCTTCCAGGTTTTCTATTAATGGAATCAGATTTTTGCTCTTTGATTTCAATTAGCATGATTCCCATAGAGCGAAGTTTCGATTTCGCTTGGGTAACACTCTCAGCATTAACAGTGGATTTTATGTCTCTACCGGCCTGGTCGAGGCCTTTGTAAGCAAAGATGGCCATTTAATTCATTTCCTTTCTTTGAACTTGATTCCAAGTCTCATTACTTTCAAGTCTCTTCATCTTCTTCGTTGATGGCACGAACCATTTCTTCAACAGAAGTCACACCTTGGAGGACTTTTTCAACAGCAGCATTTCGTAGGGTCACCATTCCTGATTTCATGGCCTGTCTTTTTACTGCTGAAGCGTCTGCTTTTTGGAGAATGAGCGGTCTGATTTCATCATTAATTACCAGAAGTTCTGAAACACTGGTCAATCCAGCATATCCTCTGAAATTACATTTAGGGCACCCTTTTGGTTTGAACATAGTGGCATCAGGTGGAATAGAATCAATTCCCATATGTTCGAGATCGAGATCTGTCGCGGTATAAGGTTCTTTGCAGTCATTACATAAAGTCTGAATAAGTCTTTGCGCCAATACTGCGGCAAGGGAAGAGGCAATCAAAAAGGGCTGAACACCCATATCAATAAGTCTGTTAGGAGCGGAAGAAGCATCATTGGTGTGAATTGTTGAGAGAACAAAGTGACCTGTTAGAGAGGCCTGTACCGCCATTTCTGCCGTTTCAAGGTCCCGGGTTTCACCAACCATGATGACATCAGGGTTTTGTCGAAGAATTGATCTCAGTGCTTTGGCAAATGAGAGATCGATTTTGTGATTCACTTGAATCTGACTCACGCCTGCAATTTCATATTCCACCGGGTCTTCAACAGTGATAATCATTTTATCAGGAGTATTGATTCGCTCCAACATAGCGAAGAGGGTAGTCGTTTTCCCATGACCAGTTGGTCCTGACACGTAGACAATCCCGTGCTTACGCTTGGAAAGTTCATCCAATTGGCGAAGTGTTTTACCTTCAAAACCCAAATGCTCAAGTTGAAGTACGTTATTATTCTTTTCGAGAATCCTCATAACGATTCTTTCACCGTTTTGAACAGGAACAGTGGAAAGACGAATATCGATATCTTTACCGGCCATCTTGATCGGGATCCTACCGTCTTGAGGGAGACGTTTCTCGGCAATATCGAGTTTTGCCATAACTTTGATTCTCGCTGAAACTGCAGCATGAGTTTTAATTGGTTGCCTCATAATCTCAGTCATGACTCGATTAATCCTGAATCGATAAACTGTTTCTTTTTCAAAAGGCTCAATGTGAATATCAGAGGCCCTTTCTTTTACGGCCCTGAAAATAAGAGAGTTTACAAATCTGATGACCGGCGCTTCATCAGCTCCAGCATCAAGAATATCAATTGGGCCATCAAGATCCAAAGATTCTTCAAACTCATCTTCAATTGTATCAACTAAATTTCGATTGGCCTTTTCATATACTCTGTTGATGGCGTCCTGGATTCGCATCGGAGGAGCAACAGCAATCAGAATTTCCTTTTTGAAAATTTCTTGAAGATCATTGATCACATCAAAATTGAATGGGTCACTTATGGCCACTGTAACAGAAATTTCTGTTTCGAGTAGGGGAAGGACCTCATGGCTTTTGGCGTAATTGATTGGAATATCTATGGTGATATTTGGATCAACTTCTTCAACTTTGATTTCGTTTATGTAGGGAATACCGACCTGATGACAAATGACTGTTACAATATCGTGCGGATGAATGTAATTCTTTCGAAGTAGAATTTCACCAATAAGCATCCCGGATTCTTCTTGGATGTGTAGGGCTTCACTCAATTGCTCCTGGGTCAGGGACGTATGTTGAAGAAGTAGTTCACCTATCTTCTCTTTTTGTCCTTCGACTTTTTCAAGCATGTGCTCCGAAACGCGCACGGTTTACTCCTGAGTCTTTTGTACAGCAGAATTCTTTTGTGAAATCTGCTGCATGATCATTTTATAGTTCGGTTGAGTTTTTTGACTCAAATCGTCTTCAAGAATAAGCTCTTGCGCTGGTTGCTCAGCAGGTTGTTCCGCAGGCTGGTCAGTTGGCAACAGAGCAGGTTCTTCTTCCATTTTTTCTTCATTTTCATCTTGAGCACCAATTCCAGGACCTTGGTTTGTGTCTCTGTATCTTTTGGCATCAGCTTCATCATAAAGAGGACCTTGCTCTTGTTTTCCTGCTTTGTCGAAAAGACCTTTAACAGTTGTTCCAAAAGGATCTTTTCCTTCAACAGCATCTTTCAAGTGAGCACTTCTTCTGTTGAGTAGGTCCTTGATGTTTCTTGCGTTTGATACTTGATTATTGGCAAGAATTCTTGGAGTCAAAAAGAAGAGGAGGTTCACTTTTTCAACGTTCTTGGTTCTATTTTTGAATAGCCATCCAAGCACAGGAATATCGCCGAGAAGTGGAACCTTGGATTCTCTCTCAGTCGATTTATCCCTCATCAAACCACCCATGGCGATTGTGTCTTTGTCTCTAATGACCACGTTGGTGACAGCACTTCGAGTTGTTGTGGCCACACCTTCGTTTTGGAGACCTGCTGGAAGAGCTCTGGTCGAGAAGTCCTCAACTTTTTGATCGATCTTCAGCTTCACCATTCTTGTTACTTTATTGATCTGTGGAGTCAGTTTCAAAGTCAGGGCAACTTTTTGTTGCTTGATTGAGACTGAACTTGATCCATTGGCAGCATTTGTTCTCTCAGGTGTTGGAACAGTTTCACCAACTTCAAAGACAGCTTCTGTATTGTCCAGGGCCAGAATTTGTGGAGTGGCCAATACGTTAGTTGATGAGTTTGTGGCAATTGCTGTCAAGAGAGCGTTGACTGATTGGATTTCGATCGATTGACCACCAACTTCTGTTGTAATGGTTTTTCCAGCTCCACCACCAACGAACAATCCACCAAGGGATGTAATGTTGTTTGTGATGACATTAAGAAGATCTGTTGAACCACCGGTGAATCCAGCTTTTTGAGTTCCGCCAGTTCCATAAGCACCAATGATTGAAATTCCAAAGCCTCTGTCTTTAGAAACATTAGTCTCCATGATCATCCCTTCAACATAAACCTGGTCGCGAGGAACATCGAGTTTATTAATAACTTCTTTGATGGTTAGATAATCAGTAGGTGAGGCGGTTACAACAAGTGCGTTGTTTGATTTGTCAGCAGTGATCTTTACGTCTGCATTGAAGAGACTCGACTCTGTTGAAGCATTCTTGGTGAATCTTGATCCACCTGCTTTAGAAGCAGTATTACCTGAAACGAGTGTTGAAAGTGTTTTAGAGATTTCTTCAGCATCTCCATAGTTCAGGTAGTAAACATGAATTTGTCCACCTGAAGAAGATGATTGCTTTGAGTCGAGTTTTTTAATGAGGTTTCTTAGTTGTTTGGCTCCATCTGCATTGGCCATAGCGATAATCGAGTTAGTTCTAGGCTCAGCAATAATCTTTGAGATACTGTCATCCGCCTTTTTGGATGTTGATCTCTTGAATTTTGCACCTGTTCCACCGCCTTTTAAGATCTGATCAAGGAGTTTGGCGATTTCTTGAGCTGACGAGTAGCGAACAGGAATGATTTGAAGAGTTTCTTCGTGCCCTGGAACATCAATGAATTGAATCAAACGTACAAGTCGGTTGATGTTGGAGCCTGTGTCTTGAACAATAATAGTGTTTGTTTGCTTGATGTCGATGATTCGACCGTATCTGGACATGAATGGTCTAAAAGAACGAGTTACTTCCGTTGAGTCGATGTTTTTCAATGGAAGAATTCTCATTACATAGTTTTCTGTATCAGGCGTGTAGTTACCAGTATAAATTTTAGTAGGGGTATATCGGATATCTCTGGCATTCACAATTTTGTAGAAAGCACCGGATTTAACCAGAGTATAACCATTGATATTAAGTGCAGTTAGATAGGCCTTCCAAGCATCTCCTACTGTAATAGGAGAGGGGGCCATGATTGAAACTTTACCTTTAAGATCTTTATCGAGGATTAGATTGATACCTGTTAGCTTTTGCATATGTTTAGTCAGATCGACCAAAGAAGCATTTGGAAAATCAAAACTTGTAACGACTTCAGGACCAAAAGCGGTTTCAGGGTTAAGGTTTACATAACGACTATCTTTTTCAACTCCAGAAACGGTATTGATTCCAGTTCCTCTTCCAAAAAGGTCATCACCAGAGTCTTTAGCCTTGTCGAGCAAGGTATCAACAGACTTTTTTTCAGAAGTGTTGAAGTTGGTTCCCGTTTTGTATTTTTTGAATTGTGCTTGGGCCTCATGCCCGGCAAACAAAAGGGTAAAAAGGAGTGTCGTTTTGAAAAAATTGTTCATAAGCATCCTATGCTCGGTTTTACTCGAACTCATATTCCTTCTGGGTTTCAATTCCACCGCGTTTTACATTCAACTGAAATTGGTCAATATCTTTAATCTTTCCAAACAAGGCCATCACTTCATTAAGGTTTGTGATTTTCTTGCCATTGATTTGAGTAATGATGTCACCATCTTGAATACCAAGTTGGCTGTAGACTGACCCTGGAACGATTTCTGTCATTTTGAAAGAGTAGGATCCATCCGGGTTTTTAATTTGAATGGCCCTGGCCTGAGTCAAGATTTCACTAATGTTACCAAGCATGTTGTCCCTAACAGACTTCTTTATTCTGTAAGAGTTCCCTTCATTTTTGATATCTTCATTCTTGGTCTGCTTGATGATCTTTTTACCTTCTTCAGGGCTTACGATGTTGAACTGCTGTTTGGCATCTTTGGTATCCAGATCTTCATTGGCAATGTATTCGCATTCACCAGTACTTAAATTCTTGAAAATGACTTTCATACGATCGATGAATCCAATTTCAGCTTTAGCCGCAATCTTGTCACCAACTCGCAAGTCTTCCAGTTCATTGGCCGATCTGACCTGAACTGAAGCAATTGATTTGACTGAATCTTGAAGAACAGTCGTATTGACCAATTTGTAGGGGAGTGAACTTTTTTTGCTGGCCTTGGTACAGACTTCAGGGCTGTCGATCACTTTTGGCTTTTCATCAGCAAGTTTCGGTTCATCTTTGGACATTTTGGCGTTAAATAGGTTTGCCGTTCTGATCGCGTCGACGTCTTGGTAATTGAATTGAGAGGCATTGTTGCCCATCATTAGAGGTGCTGATTTACTGACTGTCGTATCTGGTGGTCCTTTTAAAGAAAGGGCGACAATTTTCCCCATCGACCAAGTTCCTGCTACAACTGAAGAGGCAATGAAACCACGGTGAATCATTCTGCGCGAGTCTGGATGATAAAGAGCATCGATGGCCTTATCCCATTTGAAATTCTTGATGAATTTTGGAGTTTTAAAGTTTTTGATAGTGTCTTTTGAAGAAAAGTTTTTGAATTTTTCTTTGAGACCATCGAGCTTGATATTCCCCAGTTTCTCTTTGCTTTTCTCTAAAAAAGCTCGAATTCCTTTGGCATGTTTGGTTGGGTCAAACATTTTATACGCTGAAAGTGTTTCTTCACCTTCTTGATCATCATCTTCATCTGTAAATTCGTAATTTTTGATGGCATCCAAGTCAATTGGACGGTTTTCTGTTACATTCGGCTTTTTCGGACTTGGCATTTCTTCCATTTGAACAGCTGGTGCTTCAGGAAGTTCATCATCTCCAATAGGAATAGATGGAATTTCTTGTCCTTCTTCATCTACATGGAGAGGAGGGGTTTCTTCAATCGGAAAATCCTCTGGTGGACCATCCATATCATCATCGAAACCGTCTCCTGGTGCCGGAGGAAGATCGACCTCTTCATCCATTAGATATTCTTCTTCATCTCCTGGAGCAGGAGGAAGTTCGTCTTCATCGGAATCTGACTCAGAGAGCATGGATTGAACGTCATGTTCTCCAGTTCTATCTTCATCTTCTAATTCTTTTTTTCGTTGATCTGAAACATTGAATTCTTGAGCGACAAAGATCTCGTCTTCATCTTCTTCAATGTCTTCGAAGCGAATACCGGGCGCTGTTTCGTCCGAATCGTATTCACCTTCTTCGATGTAATCTTCATTCTCATCGAAGTCTTCATGGCCTTCCTGGTCACTTTTGCTTTTCTTAAAACGACCAAAGAGCTTACCGAATAAGTTGGTTTTCTTTTTATCCGTCATAAATATTTTTTTTCCTCACGCCATTTTTATTTTAAGCACTTAAGCCCTGTGCAGCAAGAAAAGTTTTTGTGAACTTTGTGTAATCTTGATCAATAAGGTCGAGTAAATTGCTTTGGTTGTCGTCTTTGGTTTTAATTCGTAAAATATCTGATGTTTTTAATTTCAACAGGTGAGAGAAAGAAAAATGAGTGAAGAAACAACAAATCAGAAAACTAAAATCAATTCGGTAGCAGCTGGATTCTTTTATGGACAAATAGATGAATCAGCAGTCTTTCCTTTCCCTCACTTCACAGAGGAACAAAAAGAAATGGCCCTTGCCATGAATGATGCCGTCAATAAGTTTGCAGAAGACAAGATTGACTCCGAAAAATTTGATGAAGAGGCCATGATTCCTGAGGAAATTATTCAAGGATGTGCTGAGCTTGGATTGATGGGCTTGGCCGTCGGTGAAGAGTTTGGAGGAATGGGACTGGATTACACGCTTTATTCCAGAGTTTTCAGTGAAATTGCCGGACATGATGGTTCAGTAGCAACCATGCTTGGAGCTCACCAGTCAATTGGCTATCGAGCTCTTATAAATGAAGGAACTGAAGAACAAAAGACCAAATGGTTGCCAAAATTGGCCACTGGTGAAGCAATTGCTGCATTTTGTCTAACTGAGCCTTCTTCTGGATCTGATGCTTACTCGATCAAAACAAAGGCCGTTGATAATGGCGATGGAACTTACACCATTACAGGTCAAAAACTTTGGATCACCAATGGTGGTCGCGCAGATTTCTATTCTGTCTTTTGTAAGACTGATCATGAAGTAGACGGCCAAACAGTAGAGAAGATCACCTGTTTTATCGTTGAAAAGACCATGGAAGGTGTTTCTTTTGGTGAAAAAGAAAACAAAATGGGAATTAGGGCCTCAGAAACCCGTGCGGTTTATTTCGACAAAGTGGTTGTTCCTAAAGAAAACATTCTTGGAGAACATGGGAAAGGCTTCAAAACGGCAATGAACGTTCTCAACTCTGGACGATTGAGCCTTGGTTCTGGCTGTGTTGGTGGTATGAAATCCATTATCAAGTTAGCGGTAGAGCATGCCAAAGGAAGAAAGCAGTTTGGTGCACCGATTGCTGATTTCGGTCTCATTCAGGAAAAGATCGCAGGTATGGTCTCAAGAACTTATGCTCTTGAAAGTATCGTTTATATGACAACTGGAAATATGACTCGTGGAATGGATGAGTATTATATCGAGTCCGCCATTTGTAAGGTTTTTGGTTCAGAATCTCTTTGGTCAGTCGTTGATACGGCCCTTCAGATTGCTGCCGGTAACGGCTATATGAAGGAGTACCCTTATGAAAGAATTATGAGAGACTCCAGAATCAATCTGATTTTTGAAGGAACAAATGAGATTCTTCGTTGTTTTATCGCTCTTTCTGGTCTTAAAGGACCATCAGAGTCTTTGAAAGAACTTGGAAAGATTTCTGAAGTAAGTTCTTTCTTGCAAGATCCAATCAAATCACTTGGTGTTTTGAAGGATTTTGCTTCTCATAGAATTTCCAACATGTTCATGACCAAGTCTTTGTCTCAAGTGCATCCAGAACTGCAAGAGCAAGCGGATGTTTTTACTTCCCAGCTTTCTGGGTTCGCGATTGCGGTAGAAAATACTCTCATTAAATATGGTAAGAACATTATCGGTAACGAATATCCACAAGGAAGAATTGCTGATATGGCCATTGAGTTATATGTGCAACTTGCCGTGATTGCCAGAACAACCTCTATCCTTAATAATGATAGTATTGAGCAGGACAAAAAAGATTACTGTTTGAAAATGGCGAAGCTGGCCCTTCGTGATTCCAGATGGAGATCAGTAGCGGCCATGAAAGGGATGACTAAGAACCTTGATAAAACAGTCAAGGAAGTTTCCGATCTGGCCTGTAAATTTGAAGG
>SBGE01000225.1 GCA_006226755.1 Deltaproteobacteria bacterium
GCAAATGCGCTGAACGCTATGGCCAATAAAAAAAACTTCAATGTTGTCAGAAGCTTTTGTTTATTGAGAGGGAAAAGACCTGCAATCATGCCGACTGTTAGCCCAACCCCATGTGCGGTATTGGCTATCGCCCCAAAGACGCCTGTCATACATAAAACAAACCAACCAATCATCCAATAGATGTCTCTTTTAGGAAGAACAAAGGCCTCGGCTTTAGGATGAACGGCGCGGTAAATCCATAAATAACCAAGTAAGGAATAGACGACCCCACTCAGACCTCCAAAAAGTGGACCTGTAATGTAGTACTGAGCGATGTTGGACAGAAGAGCGGCACCAAAAACCATGGATGCAAACTTGAACAGACCCATTTGATGTTCACATAGCTTGCCCAAATCTTTGACCCACATGCAATTGAAAATAATATGTAGAAAACCAAAATGTAAAAACATAGGAGTGAATAATCTCCAAAACTCCCCTGATCTGACCTCTGAAAAAAGCTCAGTATGAGTTGTGCTCATTAACAAAACAGAGAGGACAGATTTTTGATCAATGAATTTTAAGATAAAAACGCAAACTGAAAGTCCAATTAAGGCCATGGCTAAAGGTGTGGATTTAACTCTCCTGATGGTCTCCCATTCAGGTGGAATTTCCATCGGCTTGGCGAGTCCCAGATGAATCCGATAAACATTCAAAACTTGCTCGAGATGTTCTTCACTTGTAGCGACAACAACATAACTTTGATCTTCAGGAAGATAAACCACCTTACCTGCCAGACCAGACTTCACCAGTACTCTTTCAATTTCAGCAGCAACGCTTGAGTCTTTTAGTCGACCAACTTCCCACATAGGTTCCACCACTTAGATATGCTAAAATAATTCACGAAACATACCGATGAATTAAAAGCTTACATGAACAAAGGCCTGGATTAAACCATGAATGAATCAACTTTTAATCAACTTCTCTTTCAACGAATCGAAACACATTTTCCGTGCGAAAATCCGGAATCTGTCTATGAGAGCATGCTTGCCCAGGCCAAAGAAATGTATCCACAGGCCGGACGTGAAAAGTGGGTTGAGTGGGTAGTTTTTGGATTGATCGAAGAATTTCAGGATAAAACACTCGATTTTATTTATCACTCCTACTGTAAAAACGAGTCCCAACAAACAGTACACGCCGCCTAATTTCGGGATATTACCTCTACAGTCTAGGCCATATCTAAAATACGGCTTTTTTTCCCCTATTTTATGTTATAGTCTCTTTTAAATAGGTGACTTTTTACCCCATTTAGGTGTAGAAAGTCCTCTAAATTGTTAAATTTACAAGTTAAGAGAGACGATTCTGCCATGCTTAAGATAAATAAACGGGTCGAATACGCATTAATGGCCCTCAAGTTTATTGCAACTAGAACTGATGAAGATCTGACCAGTGCTCGGGAGATCTGTGAGAAGTTCAAAACCCCTTTTGATACCACGGCCAAAGTCATGCAAAAAATGAACAACGCAGGTATCCTTAATTCCGTCAAAGGCATCAAAGGTGGCTACACCTTGAGTAGACCTCTTAGAGAAATTACCTACATGGACTTAGTTTCTTTAATAGAAGGGAAAAATGTCGGAAGAGTCTGTGAAACAGAAAAAGGCCTGTGCGAAAATTACAATCTTTGCAACATCATTCATCCAGTTGAACAACTCAACAGGATACTTACAGATTTTTTAAAAGAGCTGACACTTGAAGAACTCCTTTTAGGGACCAATCCATTGGCCCCTACTCTTTTGGTTGAAGCTGCAAAAAAAGAGGTTGAAGCATGAGTACTGAAGACCAGCTTCAAGATGAATACAAATATGGTTTTTATACCGACATCGAAACTGAGGAATTTCCCAAGGGCCTTAACGAAGATATCGTTCGCTTAATATCCCAAAAGAAAGAAGAACCTGAGTGGATGCTTGAGTACAGGTTAAAGGCCTTCCGTTACTGGAAAACACTCAAACACCCAAACTGGGCAAAACTAGAAATTCCTGAGATTGATTTTGAGGATCTTTACTACTATTCAGCTCCAAAAAAGAAAGAAAAAGTTAATTCTCTTGATGAAGTAGACCCAGAACTTTTGGCCACTTTTGAAAAACTTGGTATTCCTCTACAGGAACAAAAAAGAATTTCTGGCGTTGCTGTTGATGCAGTTTTTGATTCAGTCTCTGTCGCAACAACTTATAAAGAGGACTTAGAAAAAGTCGGAGTTATTTTTTGTTCGATTAGTGAGGCCATTAAAGAGCATCCAGAATTAGTTAAAAAATATATCGGAAGTGTTGTACCTCACACAGATAACTTCTATGCCGCTTTAAACTCTGCTGTTTTTTCTGACGGATCATTTGTCTATATTCCAAAAGGTGTGACATGTCCGATGGACCTCTCAACCTACTTTAGGATTAATGCAAAAGAAACAGGACAGTTTGAGAGAACTCTTGTTATTGCAGATGAAGGTTCATATGTGAATTACCTTGAAGGTTGTACAGCTCCCCAAAGAGATGAAAATCAACTTCATGCTGCAATTGTTGAGCTAGTGGCCCTCGACGATGCCACCATCAAGTACTCCACTGTTCAAAACTGGTATGCCGGAGACAAAGAAGGAAAAGGTGGGATTTACAATTTTGTGACCAAGCGAGGAAATTGCCTTGGTAAAAACTCTTTTATCAGTTGGACTCAAGTTGAAGCTGGATCAGCCATTACATGGAAATACCCAAGCTGTAATTTGATTGGTGACAATTCTCAAGGTGCTTTTTATTCAGTGGCCCTTACCAACCACCTAATGCAAGCAGACACCGGAACCAAAATGGTTCACATTGGAAAAAATACCAAATCCACAATCATCTCGAAAGGAATCTCTGCTGAAAGGTCTGAGAATAATTATCGCGGACTGGTGAAAGTCATGCCATCAGCCACGGGTGCTAGAAATTACTCTCAATGCGACTCGATGTTGGTTGGGGACAAATGCTCGGCAAATACATTCCCAGTTATGGAAATTAAAAATAATACTGCAACTATTGAGCACGAAGCTTCCACCACAAAAATTAGTGAAGATCAGCTTTTCTATCTTCAATCCCGTGGAATGGACATGGAGAAATGTATCTCTCTTATCGTGAATGGTTTTTGCGCCTCTGTTTTCAAAGAGCTCCCACTGGAGTTTTCTGTTGAAGCTGTAAAACTTTTAGAAATGAAGCTGGAAAACAGCATTGGTTAGGTGAAATATGATCAAGATTGAAAATCTACATGCAAAAGTTGAAGACAAAGAAATCCTGAAAGGGATCAACCTAGAAATTAAACCTGGTGAAGTTCACGCCATTATGGGACCAAACGGATCAGGAAAAAGTACTCTCTCAAAAGTTATCGCGGGTCATCCTGCATTTGAGGTAACCGAAGGGAGTATAACTTATAACAAAAATAATAAAGACATCGATCTTTTTGATCTTGAAGCAGACGAAAGAGCGACCTCTGGTATCTTCCTTGGTTTCCAATATCCGGTAGAAATCCCAGGTGTCACAAATTTCAATTTCCTTCACGAGGCCTTCAATGCTGTCTGTAAAGCCAATGGTGTAGCTGAAATGTCTGAAGAAGACTTCAGAGAATTCCTCAGACCAAAGCTTGAACTTTTAGAAATGGACTCATCTTTCCTTGATAGACCAGTTAACACAGGGTTCTCAGGTGGAGAAAAGAAGAAAAATGAAATCCTTCAAATGGCGGTTCTAAATCCAAAACTATCTTTGCTCGATGAAACTGACTCAGGCCTGGATATTGATGCCTTGAAAATTGTTGCAAAAGGTGTGAATGCTCTCAAAAACAAAAGAAACGCCACCTTACTGGTTACTCACTACCAGAGACTACTCGATTATATCGTTCCTGATTATGTTCACGTTCTCTATAACGGGAAAATCATCAAATCAGGAGGTAAAGAATTGGCCTTGGAACTTGAAAAAAAGGGTTACGACTGGCTGATCAAGGAAAATCAAGCGTGATGACGACAAGTGATTTGAACTCCATTTATCTGGATCAGGCCGAGGGGCTAACCAAGTCGACAAGTTACTTGAAGCCTGCCAAAGAAGAAGCATTAAGCTTTTTCAAAAAATTAGGGCTACCACACAAGAAACTTGATTCATGGAAATATTCTCGAATTGAGAAAAGAATCCCCTCTACTCTTGTTTTGAACAAAACTGCAGAAGTAAATAAACTTGCAGGAGATCTGATTTATCCTGATGCTGACCTAATCGTTCTTGTGAATGGTAATTTCTCTTCAGAACTTTCCAAAATAAGTAGCTCTCTGTCTTATCAGTATGAAAAAGAATCAAATAAAGCCTATGACGATCTTCAAATTGATCCGTCAGACGCCTTTGATAACCTTTCACTCCTTCTGACTGAAGGAACTCATACAATTACTCTAAAAGACAACGAAGTCCTTACAAAACCGATTCAAGTCATTCACTTGAATGAAGGAAACTCTGAGTCCACCATTACAAGTCGCTTTCATTTTGAAGCTGGAAAATTTTCAAAAGCAACAATGATTGAAATGCATCTAGGAAATGGAAATAATACTGATTATGGTTACTCCACTTTCAGCCTCTCTGATGGTGCCAATATTGAACACATCAAGATTGGAATGAACAATTCCGATTCCACTCATGTTGGAAAAGTTTCAGCAAAACTCAAGAAAGATTCAACCTTTCACAGCTTTACACTTTGTTTAGGCGGTGGATTGGTTCGTAACCATGTAAAAACCAATCTGGTCGAATCAGGAGCTCATGCTGAAGTAAATGGTCTTTATGCCCTTCAAGGAGAGCATCGATCAGATAATTATACTGAGATTCATCACAATGCTTCTCACACCACCAGCGGACAACTTTTCAAAGGTATTCTGGCTGATTCTTCCCGTGGAATTTTCACTGGGCGAGTCTTCATTCATAGAGATGCTCAAAAAGTAGATGCCAATCAATTGAACAAAAACCTACTTCTTTCAAAAGAAGCAAGAATAGATACCAGACCTCAACTTGAAGTTTATGCAGATGATGTCAAATGTGCTCACGGAGCGACCATCGGTCAATTGAATGAAGAAGAACTCTTCTATCTTCAAGCGAGAGGAATTCCGAAACAAGAGGCCTATGAAATGCTAATGGCAGCTTTTTCAGAAGATGCTTTGATGAAAGTGACTAATCCAACAACAAAAAAATGGTTGGCTGACTTTCTCGAAGATCATTTCGAAAAGACCAGGAAGAAGTAAGAGGAAGCAATGAGCTTGAATATCGATAAAATCAGAAAAGATTTTCCTGAGCTAAGTAGAGAGGTCAACAACAAGCCACTTATCTACCTCGATAACGCTGCTTCGACATTGAAATGCCAATCTGTCATTGATGCTGTGAATACCCATTACTCCAATGAAGCTTCGAACATTCATAGAGGTGTCCATTTTCTTAGTGAACAAGGAACTCGAAAATTTGAAGAAACCAGAATCAAGATTGCCAGTTTCATTAACTCGCCAGAGGTAGAAACAGTCATCTTTACGAAGGGGACTACAGAATCTTTGAACTTGGTAGCAGAGTGCTTTGGAAGACTTGAATTCAAAGCTGGAGATGAAATTCTGATTTCAACCATGGAGCATCATAGTAATATTGTTCCCTGGCAAATGATTGCAGAAAGAACCGGAGCTGTTGTCAGAGAAATTCCTGTTAACGACCTTGGAGAAATTGACCTCGAAGCCTACAAGAGACTTCTCTCCCCTAAAGTGAAAATGGTCTCAACCGCACATGTTTCAAATAGTCTCGGGACAATTAACCCGATAAAGGAAATGATCACATTGGCCCACTCAGTAGGAGCGAAATTCACAGTTGATGCCGCACAAAGTATCGCTCATCTTAAGGTTGATGTGCAGGAACTTGGTTGTGACTTCCTCGCCTTCTCAGCTCACAAGATGTTTGGACCAACTGGAGTTGGTGTCCTATGGGGTAAAAAAGAACTATTTGATAAAATGCCTCCTTATCAAGGGGGTGGTGACATGATCGATGTGGTCACCATTGAGAAAACTACTTATAACGACCTTCCTCACAAGTTTGAGGCCGGAACACCTCATATTGCAGGGGTGATCGCTCTCAAAGAGGCCGTCGAATATATTGAGAAAATAGGCCTTGAAAATATTGCGGCCATGGAGCACGAGCTGCTCGAATATGCTACAAGAAAAATCAGTGAAATTGAGGGCGTTAGAATCATTGGGACTTCTGCCAAGAAATCTGCTGTGATTTCATTTGTCATGGATGAAGCACATCCTCATGATATTGGAACATTGCTCGACAAACAAGGGATAGCCATCAGAACTGGTCACCATTGTACCCAACCTTTGATGGAAAGATTCTGTATCCCGGCGACAGCAAGAGCAAGTTTTAGTTTTTACAATACAAAAGAAGAAGTGGATCGATTAATTGATGGTATTAGAAAAGTTAAAGAATTTTTTTAGCAGAAACACATATATGACTGAAGAGAAAAAGAACATGCAACAGACAGAAGAAACAACTGCAAGTGCCCCAGAGCACGACTCAGCAGGATTACCACCAGTAGATGTTTATGTAGACATGACTCCAAACCCAAATGCTTTGAAGTTCATCGTCAATATTCCTGTAAAGAATTCTGGAAATTCAACCTATCGCTCACCTACAGAATGTGGTGAAAACAAACTTGCAAGAGAGATCTTCACAGTCAGAGGTGTTGATCAACTTCACATTTTTGAAAACATCATTACAGTTTCAAAATTCAGCTATCAAGATTGGTCTGAAATTGAAGATCAAATCGTCGCAATCATCACAAAAATGATGCCTGAACACGATGCTGATTACTTTGATCCAGATCCTGAAGAAGAAAGAAGAAGAAATTTACCACAGGACTTGAAAGACATCGAAGCAGTACTCGACAAGACCATCAGACCAGGACTTCAAGGAGATGGTGGGGATATCCAAACCGTAAAATATGAAAACAATGTTTTGCTGGTTAAATATCAAGGGGCCTGTGGAACTTGTCCTTCTTCAAGTACTGGTACACTTGAGGCCATTCGTGCCATTCTAAGAGATGAGTATAATCCAGATATCGAAGTTTATATTGCTCCTGAGTTTTAGAGATGTGAGAAGCTCATATCAGAGCTTCTCTTCACTTTTCTTATACTGATCATAACATTTCTTTAGTAGATCAAGATCCAATCCTGGAACGAAACTTCCTTCAATTCCAGTCATATCATCACTGTAGGTCATAGAGTTCAAGATCGCTTCTTCCACCGCCTCAATACAAGCGGAATAGGCCTGATTAAGGTGATTATCAATTATGATACTCATTTTATAATGTGGCTTCTTGTTTTCGTGATGAATCACGTTTCCAGTTGAAAATCCAAGAATGATTTCTCCACTTCCGTGAGCAGCATAAGAACCGGCCCGCCCAATTCCGAGGGCCCCTCTTTTACAAATTTTTTGAATCTGGTGCGGAGAGGCTGGGATATCGGTAGCGATGACACAGATAATAGATCCATAGTTATCAATACGACGACGATAATTGCCTTGATGTTTGGCAAGGGTTCGACCAATTGGATAGCCATCTACGCGTAGATCTTCCATTTCACCAAAATTACTTAAAACAAGTACTCCGATGGTGTAATCGATATTTTCTATTTTAACCATACGACTGGCCGATCCAATCCCCGCTTTGAAATCACAGCAAATCATCCCAGTTCCGGCCCCAACACTTCCTTGAGGAAAAATTCCGGATTCAGCATTTTTTATAGCTTGTTCAACGTGCTCGGATCTTACTTTAAAGGCATTGGTATCATTTAAAAAACTATCATCACACTCCCCCACGACTGGGATAATGACATCTCTTGAATTCCATATTTTTTCAAACTTTTTACTCATCCATTTAGAAAGTGCATTTGTGACACGTCCAATAGACATGGTGTTTGTTAGAGCTATCGGAGTTTCTAACAGACCCCATTCATTAATTTGAATAAGTCCAGAAACTTCACCTGCTCCATTGAGAATAAAGCTATTGGCTATAAGTTTATTATTGAAGATCTTATCGTTTGGCATAATAACCGTTACACCAGTTCGAGTATCCTCCCCTTCATTTAAAGTGACATGTCCTACTTTGACACCTTTGACGTCTGTGATGTTATTGTATTGTCCCATCGGAAATTTCCCGATTTTAATACCAAGATCACGGATGCTACATCTTTTCATATAAAACCTATTGAATTCCTTTTCGCCATCTTTTGACGGCCGGAGCTGCAATTTTACCGATCAGATCATTATAAGAAACACCATTCATCTCTGAAAGAATCGTCAAATCACTGTACCCCGGAGATAGACCAGGAAGCGGATTCACTTCGATAAAATAGACTCTTTCATCCTTGGTAATTCGATAATCAATTCTGGCGACGTCACGACAACCTGTTAAATAGAATATTTTTTTT
>SBGE01000029.1 GCA_006226755.1 Deltaproteobacteria bacterium
ACTTTTGCTTTTTTAACAACAGCTCTTCCCATGGCGACTCTTTGTCTTTGTCCACCTGAAAGGGCTGCTGGCTTACGTTGAAGATACGGACCAAGGTCCAACATTCTGGCTGCTTCTTGAACTCTGGCATCGATTTCATTTTCAGAAAGATTCTTAAGTCTTAATCCAAAGGCCATGTTTTCATAAACGCTCATATGCGGATACAAAGCATAGTCCTGGAAAACCATCGCGACACCTCTGTCTGATGGACAGACCTTATTGACGACTTGTTCGCCAATAACCAACTCTCCGCCAGTGATGTCTTCAAGTCCTGCCACCATTCTTAGTGTAGTAGACTTGCCACAACCGGAAGGTCCCACAAGAACAACGAATTCCTTATCTTTGATATCCAAATCAATTCCGTGAACGACTTTCGTTGATCCATATGATTTTTCAATTTTGTTGAATTTGATTTCTGCCATGTTGTCTCTCCTTAGAACCAAACTTCGCCCTGAACGCCGTAAGACGCCCCTGAAGTTTCTCCTGCGTAAGTGGTTCCACCGACACTTCCCTTGTTGGAAGTACTCCACCATGAACGGGTATAAAACAATCTGATTACTGGTCTTGCCCAAATATTTCTTCCTGCAGAAACCTGAGGAGCAATAGTAAAGCGAGTAAGTCTTTTTGGACTTGATCCATCGGCATCAATTAAAGAAGTTCCTAGAACTCCAACCAATTGATGATGATCACTGAAAAAATACATTGGCTGAACACCGATGTTCCACCAAGTTGTTCTATTGTTATTGTCGGCTCCACTATCTCTTAGTTCCAAGCTGGTGGAGGCGTGAAATGAAAGCTTATTCGTCCAATCGTAAGTGATGTGCTCAACGATTCTGATCTTGTTAGAGGCCTCTTGTTCTTTGTGGGCCGTACTTCCCGCCTCTAATGCAGAACTTCCATAAACATTGAAGTCATCAAGAAGTCCCTTACCGTACATCAAAGCAAAATGATTAAACCCACTCGCAAGACCTGTTTCCAGAAAAAGTCCAGCAAGATAACCATCTGAAGCTTCATATACTTTAGTAGAAGTTTTTCCTGCAGGAGCGGTTGCATAGCCTAACCACACAAAGCCTTTGGTTTTATCTGTAAGCTTTAGTTCTTTAAGTCTGGCATCGTAAACTGTTACACCATGCTTACCAATATCAGATTCAGTGGAGCTTATTTCACGAAGCCAGGCCAAATGTAACTGACCACCCATGAATGGAATATGACCCATACCTGCACCGTTACTACTCATATCTGCAAAGTAGTACCAGTCATTCATATGAAGATCGTTTTCACGATAAAATCTTTTTCCGGCCCAGTAAGTATAAGGAGTGCCACCGAAGCGTCCCCCTTCAAAGAAAGTTTCTCTGACCGCCATTCCTTCAGTGTTGTTGGCATATTCCCAGTTTGTGTGTCCATTTGGAGCAAAGGCAAAACGGATCTGGGATTTAAAAAAAGGTGCGTTAGGACCTTTGCCTTGCATATGCATCAAAGACCAAGCGATCTCTCCATAAGTCGAACATTCATTTCCAAGACGGAACTCATTACCTGCGGCACCTGGGTTTGAAAAACAAACCTGGTCTCCACCTTTGTCATTGGTGCCGACTCCGGAGCGCATGTAACCATGAAGTTCTTGCGAAAGGGCATTCGCAGTTTGAGCATAAATCGAGGTAATTATCCAAACTAGGATAAGCTTTTTCATAAATAAATCTCCCCCGAAATCATGCAATGAAGGGCATTTATATATGGCGCGATAACATGTGACAATAATGGATTTTTAAGGAATGCGTCAGCTGTTTTTTGCGACCCAATTTTCGATATGTTGACGCATGATATCTAACCCATCTACAAAGGGCGCAGGTCCCGGTTGCAAAAAGATTTCAGGTTCCAATTCGTAAATTTCCTGGTTTTTGACGGCTTTCAAAGCTGCATAGCCTTCACGCTTTTCAATCGAAGAAATATCAACCGGTTTTCCACACCAACAACCAAAAATAATATCGGGATTGGCAGCGATAACCTGATCGTGACTAAGAGTTCGGTCCATGGCCAATGACGCCTTTGCCTTTTCAGGAAAACAAAGTTGACCGCCACAGGCCTCTACCAATTCAGCAAACCACTGAATACCACTGATGAGCGGCTCATCCCATTCCTCTAGGTGAATTCGAGGTTTAATTTTTAAACTCTGTGCCCACTGCCTCGAAGCCTCCAATTTCTCTTTGAATGAGTCAACCAGTGCTTTGGCCTTATCTCCTTGATCCACCATTCTTCCCAATAGAAGGATGTAATTCAATATTTCATCTAGTGAGCGATGATTGGCGATGAAAACATTGACTCCAGCGCCAATCAGATCGCGGGCAATATCTTTTTGGATATCGGAAAACCCCAAAACCAAATCTGGCCCAAGCTCCAAAATCTTTGGAATATTAGCGCTAGTGAAGGCCGAGACTTTTTTGAGATTTTTGGTCTCTTCAGGACGTTTCACAAAGGCCGAAACCCCTACAATTCGACGCTCCTCCCCCAAAAGATAGAGGGTTTCCACGGATTCTTCAGTCAGACAAACAATTCTACTTGGATTTTCCATGATTAGTTCTTACCACAATCCTTCACAAAATTGACATGGGCCGGACACGAAAAGGATAATATAGCCCTATAATCGAACGATAAGTCAGGATAAAGGAATAATGATGTCATCAAACCTCAACCGTTTGCTTACACTCTTCGCCATACTCTTCTCTTCTTTGGTTTATGCCAATAGTGATGAAGTACCAGCTGACGCAGTTCTTATGTCAGCTCAGACATTTGAACATGAAAATCAAAAGTACCTAGCGGTCTCCTATAAGAATCATAAGGGCTGGCATACCTACTGGAAAAATCCTGGAGACGCCGGACTTCCGATCAAAAATAAGTTCCTTTCAAACTCTACTGAACAAACTCTTGAAGAACTCGAGTGGCCAGCTCCAAAAAGATATATCGAACAAGGCAATATGTGGGCCTATGGTTACGGAACTCAGCACACAATCTTTTTCAAACTGACTACAGAGCAAGTCTCTAGTTTCAATGGCAAGAAATTTGAAGTTCACTCCAATTGGTTGGTGTGTAAACACATTTGCGTTCCTGGAAAATTTGAAGTCACGGGTCAATTTGAAGGTGGACAATTCAAGGCCTCGAATAATCAAATCAAAGTGGAAGAATCAGAGTTGGTATCCAGGTTCAAAGATCTTCCAAGTGCGATTGAATTCCCAACAAATCTCGATATGATTCTTGCCAAAGATCCATCCAAAGATGCTTTAATTCTCTACTACAATCTTTCAAGCGTAGATGGCAAAGAGCCGCTGGCAGAAAAAAATCTTCTCACTCCTTTTCCTGTTTCTCCTTTCACTTTTGTCCACGAAGAACTTTATCGTGATAAAAAAGGAAACATCTACGCCAAGTTCCCTATCGACTGGGATGGCGAATATACAGAGCCGGAAGTTCCATTTCCTGCCGATGGTAAATTTAAATCTCCTTACGAACTGAAGTTTCTCTTTGCTGATCCGTTGACAAAAAAAATCAATGTCATCAAAAAGACATTCTCTGAATTCAATTTGACTGTGGCCAATTCTTCAAATGATTTTTTGAAAATGTTAACTCCTATATCTGCGGCAAAAGCTGATGGCGGAGATAAAAAAGATGAAGTTGTTCCTCCTACTGAAGATAAGAAAGAGGGAAGTCTTCTTTACTACATGCTCTTTGCTTTTGTCGGAGGTCTAATCCTCAACATTATGCCTTGTGTACTACCAGTTATTTCTCTCAAGCTTTTCGGTTTAGTTCAGCACTCAGCAGAATCCAATACTCGAATTTTCAAGCACAACATGTTTTACTCTCTTGGTGTTCTCTTTTCGTTTTTGGTTTTGGCCCTAGCTGTTTTTGCACTAAAGTCTGCTGGTGAAACAGTTGGTTGGGGATTCCAGCTTCAATCACCAATCTTCGTAGCCATCATGGTAGTCGTACTTTTTGCCATGGCCTTGAACCTCTTTGGTCTTTATGAATTCAGAACTCCAGGTGGATCCAAGCTAGGAAATGTCGATATCAAAGACGGTTATGCTGGAGACTTTTTCAGTGGAATCTTGGCCACCATTCTTTCCACTCCATGTTCAGCCCCATTTCTTGGAACAGCACTGACTTTTGCTTTTACTTCAAGTAACTCAGCTATCCTTCTGGTTTTCATGATGATTGGTCTAGGTCTTGCCTTTCCATTCATTCTGACTGGAATTTTCCCATCCACCATCAAGTTTCTTCCCAAACCTGGAATGTGGATGGAGAACGTGAAGAAATTCTTAGGACTCACTCTTCTTTTGACAATGATCTGGCTCCTCGACGTTTTTATTTCCCTCGTTGATGGAACACTCCCATTCTTAAAACTCTCAACCGTTATTACTCTAACTTTCTTCGCTTTTTATTTTCGGGCGAAGATCAGTAAGAGTCTTTTTTGGAACGCAGTCTTTTTCGGTCTTCCTATAATTCTTTTTATCAACATGGCCCTAAGCCCTCTTCAGCATTCGACGAGTGGCGGTCAAAGCGAAATTTTAGCTGACAAACGAAGTGGCGGTGTTCTTTGGGAAAAGTTCTCACAGGAAAAACTGGATGAATACAAGGCCCAAGGAGAATCGGTTTTCATCGATTTTACGGCCAAGTGGTGCTTCACATGCAAGGTGAATGAACGAGTCGTAATTGATACTGAAGGCTTCAGAGAACTGGCGAAAAACAAGAACCTCAAGCTACTTTTGGCAGACTGGACCAAGCGCGACAAAATCATAGGCGACTGGCTCAAGGCCCACGGAATGGTAGGTGTTCCTGCTTATTTTATCCAAAAAACAGATGGAACATTAGTTAATCTAGGTGAAACCATCACATTAAAAGAGATCGCCTCCCATCTCTAGCTTTGACAGTCCGTTTCAATACTTTCTATCATTAAAAGAAAAAAGGGATTTTTTTTATGATGAAAGTATTGATGCTGACTGCAGTTCTTTTCTCCTCTACGGCCTTTGCCAATATCGGTTTCAAATCTGGTAACAAACTACAAGCTCAAACATTACGTGGATCTTTTACTGCGTTCTGTCCGCAAGGAAGCCGCACTCAATATTGTGCCATCGACACATTGAGCCCAAGTGTTCGTGACAAATTTGTTTACTCAGGAGTTGACGCCGACGAGGTGACTCTTACGGCCGAGCACCAGCAAGGTTCAAGAAGAGTTAAAACATCTGATTTCAATTCAACTGATGGTGAATCAGATAAATGGTTCAACCTTTGGCTTGCTTCTCTTTTTCAAAGACCACTACTCAGAGATGGTGTGAACAAGATTTCTTATTCATTAAAGAAAGATGGAAATGTTGTTGAAGCTGGAACTTTTGAAGCAGTTGTTGAAAGATTAGAAGATGCCAGATGTCGTCACAGACATTACACATTTCATTCACAAAATGACTGTAATAGCTTAGCTACTCATTGTACTCGTTATTTTCTAGACGAAAGATATTGCGAATAAAAAAAGCTCCGAAAGGAGCTTTTTTTTTAACTTGCCTCTTCTTTATCTTCAGAGTTTAAATTCCTAAAGAAATATTTCACCCTGTCGTCCCCGACTTGATTCGAAAGATAAAGAATTTCTTTTTCAACCTCTTTGCCTTTACCTTCTAAATTTTCCTTCTCAGAAGTTAAAGAGTAAATCATCTGCTCCAGCTTCTGTGTTCTTCTAAAGGCCATGTACCAGGCAAAGCCTACAAGTAAAAATATTACCAAAGTCACAGATAGATATCGAAAGATAGAGTCTCCTAACTCATTATTCAACTTATACCAGTATTTGAAGTCTTCAAAAATGTGAGAACTATTAAAGTACTGTGGATAAGCAACCATTCTATATTGAAAAATATTTATTTGATCTAGAGAAACAAAAGGTGTTTCATTCAAAATGATTGCTCGCAGCTGTTTTACAGATGACTTTTCAACGGTTGGATGTATGAAAAGTACAACATCAACATCAGTCAACCTTTTGGTTAAAGGAAGATTCTCATAGACTGCTCGTTTTTTCTTTTTTTTCAGAGCTTGGTCACCGAGTTTTCCCAAATGCATCGTCTCATCTTTTTCAGGTAACAATTTTCTATCTCTAGAAGATACTCGAACATAAAATTGATAATGATCCTTACTAAGAATTTTGGAGAATTCTTTGTCCAATTTCTCTTCTATGAAACTATTGATCTTTGAACGTCGATTTAAATTCTTTTCACTTTGGGCCTCTACAGTCGAACAAATTCCAAAGAAGATGACGAAAACCATAAATGTAAATTTTGATACATGTTTCATAAACCAAGAGTAACATGTGCATAAGACTGCGCATAAAATGTAATGCAATAAATTGAGATACTTAAAGATGCCTTTACATACGAATGTAAAGCCAGGGACTTAAAAACGTCAGTTTTTTTTGAATATCAATTTGTCAGTTTTTTCTGAACTTATCAGCTAAAATTGCTAAAAAAGTGCCAAATAAGTGAGGTGGTATTTTACTCAATAAATTCACACTCAAACGGCCATTCTTTCTGTTTTCCATTTTCTACAATGTAATGAAACTTCCCTTCACCAAAAAAACTTGAAGTAGAGATATTTGCTTCAAAACGATAGTTGGCCATTAAGTCTTCCCTAAAAATTTTTGAATCAAATTTAATTTCATCGCTAACATCTTTTCGATTGATATCTTCGGCAAAGAAAATAATTTTTTGGGCCTTCCAATCATAAAAGAATGTTTTATTTGCTTTCAAATCCATAACATAGGCAAATCTTCCAGCCCCTTCTTCAATACAAAAGACATGGGGATGGTTTTTAAGATCTTTGTAGAAACTTAATGGATTCACCTCAACAGGAAGAGATCCAACGAAAGGCATAATTCCTAGAAAGAATTTTTTCTTTTCTTCTGAGAGATTGGCCATTAACTTTTCAAGTTTAGATATCCCTTCATTGTTCTGCTCTTCGCCTAAAACGATTTTAATTTTCTTTTTGAACTCAAAAACTTTTTCATTAGGCTCTTCAGTTGAAGAAGATGAGGAGGTACTTTCCTTCGAGACACTTATATTTACGTTCGAAGTTGAACTTCCCACGAGATGGAATTGAGACGAAGTTTTATAATAAAAGATCACAACCGCAATCAAAAGAACAAGAATAAGTGCCAGTATTTTCTTTTTCATTATTCCAATTCGAATTTACTCGGCACCTGCATCATTTGCTCGATTACCTGCTTGGGACTGGCTCCTTCATAAAGCACACTGTAAACACCATCAAAAATTCTGGCGCGAACATCATATTTTTCAATCACCCGGTGGACTGCCTGAGCTGTCTTATAACCTTCAACGACAGTTCGCTGACTTTTTATGATTTCTTCTGGAGAACGCCCCTTCGCCAACTCTAATCCAAACTGCTTGTTTCGAGAAAGATCTCCGGTTGTTGTAAGAATAAGATCCCCCATCCCAGAGAGACCATAAAAAGTTTCAGGACGAGCATTATAAACCAGACCAAAACGTAGCATCTCGGCAATTCCTCGAGTAATCATCGCAGCACGTGTGTTGTGGTTATACCCTAGTCCTTCAATAACACCTCCGGCTATCGCTAAAATGTTTTTCAAGGCACCACCCAATAGAACACCTTTCACATCATAGCTTGGAAGAACTTTGAAATATGGCGCTTCAAGCATATCAGAAATTTTGAGAAGTTCTCTTCGTGAACGTCCTGCCAGAGTACAAAGAGTAATTTGTTCTTGCATGATCTCTTTCGCAAATGAAGGACCAGAGAGAAAAGTAAAAAGTTCTTTATTGTTTGGAAACATTTCAAAGAACCGATCATCGGCAAGCTCAAGTGTTTCCGGATCAATCCCTTTTGAAAGGGAAACCAATGGAATTCCTTGATTCAGATAACCTTGAAATCGATCATGGTTGGTTGAGAAGAAAGCAGAGATTCCAGCAGTTGGAAGCCCTGACACAATTAACTCTAGCTTGTGACCTTTGATAATCTCATCAAACTCTTCCCATGTAAGAGCAGCATCAATATTATCTGCCAACTTCAGACCTGGAAGATAAACAGCATTTTCATGATCATTTTTGATTTGCGAATAAACATCCTCAGATCTTACTTTTAAAACGACTTTCTTGAAGGTGTTGGCAAGAATCGAAGCGATTGAAGTACCGAAGGCTCCAGCGCCTACAACCAATGCTGTATCATATGACATGTAAACTTCCTTGTTTTCTAACTTTAGTTTCTTTAAAGAGAAATAAGACCGTCGATAACTTGAACTCGTTCGTACACTTCAATCACATGATCACTGGAACTCACTTCCATGACAATCGTGAGGCTGATGTACTTGCCGGAGCTCGACGG
>SBGE01000188.1 GCA_006226755.1 Deltaproteobacteria bacterium
AGATTTATATATTGAAAACAGTGAGATTTATAACCTCTTGGTTGATAACAACAATATATCAATGGGTACATTTCATTTCTTAGATACTCGTGATAGTAATGTTTCACTACGAAATATAAAAAATGGATCTCTCAAGATAGAGGGTGTCCACGATGATTCGTGGTTAATAGAAAATGCTGAATTAGAATTATTAAAAATAAGCAACTCTACGTTCAAGCGTTTAAGATTAATTAACGTAAAGAGTGAAAATCTAGCACTAAAAAATATATCTGGATTTGTGGAATTTGATGAGAGAAGCAGTCGCTTGTGCCCATCTGGAACAATAAATTCATGCATCTCAAATGGATGGAGGTTCACCCCAACGATCGAGCAAGAATATTATTACTTGTACGATGAGGAGTCCGGACTATGTATGGATGATGACGGTTTTATTGGGTGGAATACTTTTGAAGAGGGGGAGTGCACGGTCGTAAGTGGAGCAGTTGATACAAAACCCATTCAAACGAAAAATTATATTGCAGCTAATTTGAAAAAAGCCGTATTCTCAAAACTTGAATCTCAAATGAAGAGCAGTTATGAAAAGAGCAACTTTATTTCATCAGACTTTTCAGACCAAGATATTGATATACTAAAATTTCAAACAACAAAATTAAACAGATCTAATTTCAATTCTACAAATATAGACGAGATAATATTTGAAGAATCCTCTTTGGAGGAAGCCATCTTCAATGAAGCAAATATTAGAAAACTCATTTTAAATAAAGTTGATGCAAAAAGAACGAGCTGGATTAACACAAAAGTTCGAAGTGGCCACGTATATAGTGCTGATTTGAATGACTCAAATTTAGAGAATGCTGAATGGGAAATTGAACTAAATGGAATTTTAAATCTCAAAGGAGCAAATCTAAGATATTCGAAAATAACAATTCTGTTTGCCAATGGCCTAAGCAGGCTAGACCTCTCCTACGCTGACCTCAGAGGTGCAGATTTGCGAGGGTTAAACCTTTCCAAAAATCAAATACTTACAGAGGGAGCTCGAGTGGATCATGAGACGCTTTTGCCCTCCCATTGGGGAACGAGCAGTCCATGATCTTGTTCCGAAAATGGAATAAATCGTAAATATTACAGTCAAGACATTGATTTCACGTGCCACCAAAGTGGCATAGGCCTTGCTTTTATATCCTTGACTAAGAGGATATCATGAAAAAACTAATTTTATTTACAATTGTTGTACTAATTTCTGCATGCAGCAAGACTAGCATGGAACTCAAGCCTACAGAAAAACAGATCATTCTTGAGCCAAGAATGGGCCAGGTTCAGGCCATGAATCTTCTTCAAAATTCAAATGGAAATGACAATTCAATGGAGATTGTCAGAAAGATTGATAGAACTGCGAGCTCAGATTTCAACTGGGCGCAGTTTTGGTCGGATGCCTACCGAAATAAAATCACAGAAAGTATGAACAATGAAGTTATTGTTGAACTTCTAAGCCTCTCATACAAATCTTGCCAAAAAAATTCAGTGGAATCATTTATAAAATTTGGCACGAGCATATCCAGGTTGGACCTATTTCTTAATGCTCTTTCTAAAAACAATTGTGAACAAATCAGCTTGAATGGATCGGAAATGATCACAATTATAAAAAGATTGTCCGTTGAAAATGCAGCTAGATTTTCAAAAGTATTCAAGGATTCAAATTTTACAATAAGAAATGGTGAAGAATTCTGGAAATCACTGAGAAGGGAGTCGAACGAATTTAAGAAAGCATATCAAGAGACAGTATTAAATCTTGGCTCAAAAAACACAAAAGAAGAAAATGAACAAATTGAATTTTTTGTATTTGCTGCTTCAAGCGAAAGACCATCAACCCTCTTTCCATTCATAAGAGAACAATGGGAAATGAAAAACCTATATAGGGTAAATTATGGAATCTTTAACAATGTAGATATTAGCAACTGGGAACTCGTTTCGGATTATTTGAGGCTGATTGACTGGTGTAACTCTGACTTGGGTTGTTCGAATCAAATTAATTTAAATGATTGGATGGACGTTATAAAATACAAGCTATTAAACGTCGAAGTCAGTTCAGAATATAAAAAAGAGCTAGTTGAAAAAACCATTGATTTGACCATTGCAGACTGTCGAGAAAACAAACTGACAAAAATGATTTCCCTAATACTCGATGAAAGAGTTAAGGCCTATGATCAAATAAGCAAGATTAAATGTAACGTAAATATCACCAAGAATGAGTTAGAGGTAGTATTTAATGAGTACTACAAAACAATTCATGAAAGTAAAGATCAAGAACCAGTTCGCGCACTACTGTCTTTGTATTTTGAATCTAACCTTTTCAGAGGAAATCTTACTTGGTTTCAAGAGCACATGAATACCAATTACGAAAAATGGAAAGAAATATTCGATATTGCATCTGAAAAAGCAGAATCTGAATTGATTAAATTCTATAAATATACGCTCGCTACAGATGTTTCAACCAGCCCTGTTAATGAGTATGTGGGAAGAATCTTTGTAAATAAATATCTAAACAAAGGAAAGCAGATCCTTAATTTGATAGAACAAGGGAAGGTTGAAGCGGGTGATATTTTGTACAATATACAAAAAATAACACTGGCTAAAATCCTTAAAGAATCTTTGAGTCATACCGAGAGAAAAAATGCGTGGGAAAATATTTCGAAAATAATAATCCATGATTTGGAAAAGAAAACCACATTACAGAGTGGATGGGATGTTATTCTATCGGCAAATACTATTCTTGAAGACTATTCATCCAGGATCGGAAACGATCTAAGCAAAGAGATTAATCTTGTAAATATCCTTGGTTTAAAAGACACAGTTTTAACTTTATACGAAAAAAGATTTTTTCAAAACGTTCAATATGTATCTTTTCTAGAGGATTTACCTTTAAGTGTTGAGGCCCAGTGGCTTGCCGCAAGATACCGAAAATCAAAATTGAATATCAATGAAAAACCTGATTTGAAAATAAATTATGAAGAGGCGGCAGATAGATTTAAAAGCAGCAATATCTTGAAGGAAATTGAAAATAAAAGATTCTTAATGATGCTGGTGCAAGAGGAGAATTCATTTCGAAAGGAAATGGCTCAGTTCTGTAGACTGGTAGGTAAAACAACTAAAATGTTTGTTGAAGGATCAACGGGGAGTAGAACACTCAAAGGGAAGATTTCAGGTCCAGGCTGTTACGATTTTGAATACGAAAACAAGCCAGAAGTTTTCAAAGTAAACATTGAAAAGAACATTCAATCAATTAGTGGATATACACTTATAAACTCCAAAGGCGCAGGCATTAGACTTGGGAACCAAAAAACAGCGAAGGGAATATTTGTCCTAAATCAAGAGTATCGTCATCCTCGAGCCAAAAAGGCTGAAAAACAGATGCATCACGATGCATGGATTCTGCCAATGTATCTCTCTTTTAGAATTGAAGAAGATATGTCTGTCTCAAGAGGCAATGTAAGAATCAACTTTCAAACAAATGATGAAGTACTTTTCCGATATCACTATGTAGTACCTGCTAGCCAGGGCCCAAAATTTATTGAACCAAAACTTGGATTGAAAGCAGGGGATCTTGAATTGAAAAGAGATTCAGATGGTTTCTTGCCAACGCTTATCTCATTTGGGGGAGCCGGACAACAGAGGGGCGAGGCATCTGAGGGGGGCAAGGGCTTGGATTCTAGAGCATCGCAGGTTGAAGAGTATGAAAACTTCGAAATTAAGGAAATCAATTTGATGCTGAAGCAGACTTGTGAAGAAATTTACGGACAAGATGCTTATGAATGTCGAGAGCGAAGAACTAATTGCGATAATTGGTACGAACATCAAGTTACATGTTTTGGTAATAATAAGAAACATCTTATGAACGAAATAAATTATCTGTTCTATAAGGATTTCCTGGAAGCCTATCAAAGTAACTTTGGTTCAGGCGAAAGCTTCTTTGGGAGTGTGGATGCATATATGCTGGGTAAAAAGGTCGGCTTGGAGAATTCTGAAAGAAATGAAATGTTGAAGTTTTGTGTGAGTTACTTGAAACCAAAATACAAAGAGCAAGGCCGGGATTTTGATCCATTTCGTGAGATTCAAGACAACCAGGGAATAATAAAATCAAATTGTGAAATAGAAATTGAAAAACTCGTGGCAGCTGACTTGGATCAAATTGCAAGTCGGTTCGGAAGAGATAGTGCAAACATGAACCAACTTGTACCAGAGCTTGTACATGAATTTAGTGTCGGAAACGGACTTGCTGGTGAAGTATATGAGTTTGAATATGCCGAAAGAGGACAAAATGGTTCTTATGTGGAGGCTCTTTGATGAAGAAGATACTTTTTTCATTTTTTCTAGCGATCAGTGCAAATGCATCTTTTAATGAGTTTGGAATTAACAATTCAAAAATTATCAAGCTAGACCAAGACATTATTGTACTTAAAGAACCAACAACGATAGTCGCCGATAAAGTAGTAATTAATGCTGCAATTATTACTAATGGCTATAAATTTGAAGTTGGAGCACATGAAATAGAATTTGGAAAAAAAGGAATAATCTATTCGTATGGTGAGCACTTGGCGGTTGATTACTCTAAAGAACATGGAATTTCTGAATATGAGGCTGAGGAAAAGCTCCATAATGCAAATTCTTGTTTCAGTGGAAAAATTAAAAAAATTGAGAAAAGACCAAAACTTGGAAATCCTTCAAATATATCTGGCCCCGCAAGAGCGGCAACAAGTGGAAGTGGTGCTGGGCACGGTATTCAAGGGATTCATGGAACACCTGGCCTAAAAGGAGAGAGGGGAAAAGATGGAGATTATAATCCAATGCCTGTCGTTCTACTCGCTAATCGTTTCACGGGTGAGCCGGCTAAAATAATTGGTAAAGGCCAAACGGGTCAAGCAGGTCAGGATGGTCAAGATGGACAAAATGGAGGACGAGGACAAACTGGTGGGAAAGGCTATGCATTCTGCTATAGAGAACCATGGATCAGTGATATTGAGAGACGTGGGGGCAATGGTGGAAAAGGTGGATTCGCTGGACGTGGTGGCGATGGTGGAAATGGAGGCTTTGGTGGCTCAAATATCGAACTACTTCTTTTTCACGGAGGAACTAACAGAGTATTTAAAGATACAAAACTTATCTCAGAAGTGGGTGACGGTGGCCTCGGCGGAAACTTTGGAGCAAACGGGAATCCGGGTGCCGGCGGAACTAGGGGGGATGGTGATTATGACTCGAAATGGTTCAAAACGAAAATATTTGGAAAATGGTTTAAAACTAGAATCTGCAGCGCTAGAGCCGCAAGCGGTAGACCTGGTGTTAGCGGTACAGAATCTTTAAACACATTTCAAGGTTGTGGAAACACACCAAGAACATTGGGGGCAAAGGGAAAAAATGGATGTGAGTTTAAATTTCTAAACCGCCCCGTTAAAAAAGGTACATTGGATCTATTAGAAGACAAATACTCGGAAATGAAGAAAAATTTGTTAAGGTTTTTCTTTTATAAAAGATTCGCACTTCTTTATGCCGAAACAATTGCAACGGTATCAGAAGTTGAAAATATTTATGAGGAACTTCTTGATGAGAACTCTGACAAATTAACTCTGAAGGATGAGGCTAGAGAATTAATCCTTTCGATGATTAAAGATTGGAATAGATATTTCATAAGACCGCTTAATGAAAATGTTCCAGAGTCGAGCAAGTCTCCCTTGAGCAAAGGGGATGTTAAAAGTGCCATCAAAGTAGCGACAGAACTAACAGGCCTTCTCGTAAAACTCTATGAGGAGAAGGAGATACAATCAGCAGAGTTTCTTCAACATAAAAGCTATTTTAAACATAAGCTCAATGAGTCAATCGTCAATACCAGTTATGGCTGCGAGGGATTGATTGAAGAACGTCAAGCAACGGTCGCGTATTTCCTGAGGAGCAAAGTTAAGCTTGATAGAAACTCAAGTCTGAAAGAATACAAGCTCTGCATTAACAATGAAAACTTTCTAGCAAGAGATACTGGGAGAAGCGAACTTAATTTTTATGATTTTAAATTTATTCGAATGGTGGACCAGCTCTATAGTGCGAAATCATGTCAGTCTTTTGAAAATACGAGAGTTACAAAAATAAATATTTCAAAAATCATTAATAATGATTTTGAGCTTGAAAGTGAAAATCTGGAAGTTTCCAGAGGGTCTTTTTGTAATGGAGGTAATAAAACTCTTGTAGGCAGAAGAGATGTTGCTCAAACAAGAGGACGCTTGGATATAAATATAAGAGAGGTTGTAGAGATAATTAAGTTACATGAAAGATTATTTGATAGTGAGACCCCTCTTGAGAGAGGGGCTCAAGACTATAAGTTAAAAACCTTGAAAATGCCAAGTATGCAAGATGTTAAAGAAAGTAGAGCCTTTCACCTGAAGTTGACCACATCTTACGGAGGGGCAAGATGAAATATTTGTTAACAATTGCGTTTTTGATTTCACTTAATGCCGCAGCCCAAGTTACCAATGCAAACATTGGAGCAAAGATTAGTTACTATAGTGGAGAGGAGTTTTATAAAAAAATTAAAGGCTTCTATCAATCTAAGAGTACAGAACTATATTACTACAACTTTATTGATCAGCTCGATTACTTAGGACGGTTGGTCGAGAAATATAAAACAAATGTAAATGAGATGAACTTGATTATATCGGAGTATAAAAAATATTCTGTATCAGAGATAAATCAAGTCAGCCTAAACAATTTAATACAGTTGCATTCGAGAATTGATAAGTTTAAATTTTTTCTGAACGAAAATGAAAGCATACATTCTGAACTAGTTTCATTTAATACGAAATTTGATGGTTACAAATCGACTTTATGTAAGAAGACAGTTGAGACGGTGACAGTTGATTGTGAAAGAGGTGAATTTGGGGCAATTACGCCGTCAATAGCGGATGGAGTTTCTCAAACACTGACAGATTTCAATATAATTTTATATTCACCTGCAAATATAATGGATCTACCAGCACCTTCTGTCGATTATAAAGCTTGGAATAAAGTAGAAGCAACCCTGCTCGGCTCAGTGAAGGAAGATGAATATTTACAGGCCGGAATCCTTGGTATTGGAGTAATGGCTCCAGGAATAGGTGTTTCATTGGCCGGTGTTGCCTCAATTATTAAAGCATTCAACCAAGATCGTCTCGATCTAGAGCAGAGGGATAAATATCTGAAAGATATTAATCTTATGTATCAAAAATATAGAGAAAACATGTGTCGGCTTAATGTTTCAGCACCTGATTTGATGGTGAAACAGTGTGAAGAAGTCTATAGAACGATTGTGTCTAATAAGAGTTACCAAAAGTACAAAGACATTGTTTATAAAATGACAGCTGTTCAAGACGATCTTAAGAACAAGTATAGGGATATTGACACACTTATACGGAGACTAGAGGCCAGATATAATGATCAGATTAATGACTTGTTATTACATTTGAAAGTAATAAGAGAAGATTCTGAACAAATTGTAGATCAAATCATCAATGATTTAGAAGTGGATGCGAGCTTACAGACCAGATTCGCAAGAACAAAAATTAGTAAAAAAGTTTCAGAAATAGAAAAGTTTCTCCAGAGCGGAGGAAGTGTAACGCGTGTTAATGATGAAATCGAAAAATTGATAGAGCATATCGTTGAAGGTGATTTGAAATTTCAAAACTCTGAATCTGATATTTACTACAGAAGAAAAGAAAGTTCTCTTGGGAAAATACTATGAAAAAAATACTGATCCTTTTAGTCATATCCTATTCCATGTGTTCTTTGGCAAACACAAGTGGACCTATTAATAGCAAAGGCTTTCAATATATCGTTAAAACAAACATGTCTTTATACAATCAAAAAAGATCAGTTGAGGAAGGGATTCTTCTTGGTAACCTGAAAAGAAAAGATATACCGGAGTTCCCAGACGCAAGTTATGAACCCCATAGATATTTTGAGGATTTTAGCCAGCGGGAATCTGTTCAACCATCCGAAACCGGTGCCATGTTAAATACAGCGATCAATAATTTTGTAGATTCAATGTTTGAGTTTCAAGTGGCCAGTACATCTGGCACCCCTGTGGAATTTGATTCGTACCAATCTGAAGATCTCTTTGATTGTCTTGGTGAAGTATATGAAAGCTATAAAGCACTTTATCGATTAAGGCTTGTGGGAAAAACCAATGTAACTCTGGAAAGGATAGTTACGAGTAAGAGATATGAAGAAAATGGAATAGTTTGCTGGAATCCAGTGATTTATGGCCCATCGAATATAAAAAGCAAGGCACTAGAATTTGTAATTATTGAAAATCTCATGAAAACAAAATCCTATGATGAATTTTTTCTTTTTGTAAAAAAGA
>SBGE01000285.1 GCA_006226755.1 Deltaproteobacteria bacterium
AGACATAGGATCTGATAAGGCCTACCAGAATACCAGCTATAGAGAAAGCTCCAGAGTTTTGATCCACGATGATAGGTTCCATACTGGAGTTTGCTGGTATCAATTCTATATGGGAGCGTGATTTTTTATAACGTTTGACCGTTGCTTCACCTTCAAGAACGGCGATAACAGTTTGACCATTTTGAGCAGTATTTTGATGACGACAGACAATAAGATCATCTTCAAATATTCCATCTTCAATCATGGAATCACCTTTGACTTTAAGAGCGAAGTACTTGTGAGAACCTTGAACCATACTGGAAGGAACCGTGATACTCTCATCAGCCGACTCAATGGCCTCGATGGGAATACCTGCGGCGACCTTTCCAAGTAATGGAACTTCAGCGACATCAGGTGAAGAAGGTGGTGTGTGTGCAGGAGTGTCTTCTACAACCTTGAGTCCTCTTCGAGCATTCCAATCGCTTTCAAGAAACCCGGCATTCGCAAGGTATTTTATGTAGCGCTGAACCGACCCGAAGGACTTAAAACTAAAATGTTCCTTAATTTCATTTTGAGTAGGAGAGTAGCCATTCTTCTTAGTGTAAGAAATAATGTAATCAAGGACTTCTTTTTGTTTTTTTGTTATGCTCATGTAATTTATTATTGCGTAAGTTTTGCGTAAGTCAAGGTTTTTTTTATGAAAGATATTTTAATTAACTGGAACAAATATGCCACGATGGGTCAAATTGTTTTTACTTTGGGAATACTTCTCATCGCCTTCTTAATACGACTAACGGTTAATAAAATTTTAGAAAATTCAAAAACCATTATGCGTGAAAACAAACGTCGCATGATGGTTAATACCAACTCAACACTTTCTTTTTTAGTTTTCATTGGAATGATTCTCATCTGGTCTACTGAGCTTCGCGAGCTTGCACTCTCTCTTGCGGCCATCGCTGTTGCTGGAGTCATTGCCACCAAAGAACTAATCATGTGTTTTACTGGGACTATGTACAAAGCCAGTAACAATGTTTGTTCTGTCGGGGATTGGATTGAAATCAATGGCTATCGTGGAATCATTGTCGACAAGACTGTGACTGCGACAATGCTTATGGAAATCGGTCCTGGACATTCAACCTCTCATTACACAGGCAGAGTGATTACAATACCAAATAGTCTTTTTGTCACTTACCCGACAAAAAATGAAAGTATCTTTAGAAAGTACGCACTTCACTCTTTTGCAATTCCACTTACTCCAAAGTCTGATCATAAAGTTGCAAAGGAAATTCTGCTGGCCGCTGCAACAGATGCTTGCTCTTCATATTTGGAAGAGGCCAAAAATTACATCAGTCGTTTGCAAGATAAAGCAGCATTGGATGTCCCCGAATTGGATCCCAAGGTTAGAATTTATTTTAAATCTCATGAAGAGATACAGCTGATATGTCGTTTGATTATCCCGACAGTTGACATTGTCGCTATTGAACAGAAAATCAAATCAAGATTCTTGGATGAGTTTAAAGGCTGGGGCTGATTCGAAACAGATCATCAAAGAGATAGTAGTAATCACTCGGTTTATCAAAATTGAATTTGTGATAAACATTTGATGATTCCTTTTTAACGCCACTTTGATTCTCAATCAAAATTTCTTTTTTCTCTGATGAGTTGGTCAAAAAGAATTGAACTTTACTGAAAATGTTTTCTCTTCCTGCAATACGCTCAAGGAATGAAAAGAAAGATTTGTTCCATGTTTGTTTGGAAATATAAATAATTTCCTTCAATGCATCACCAAAATGGTTCCATTTTTCGATCCCTTCATCTTCTTTGGCCTTTTCGATGGCCTTGAAAAAACGGGCAATTTTTTTTGCCATCAAGGATTCTGAGGTCGTTCTTTCATTTCTGATTCTTCTAGATACTTGAGGTCGTTGTCGTGCCTTTTCAAGCCAATATTTTCTACTTCGTCCAGTTTCTTCCTCTAGTTCCTTCCAAAGAACTTGTTCTTCTTTTTGAAGTATGTTGTTTATCCCGTTCTCGTGAATGGTCCAATAGGCATTGAGGTACATTTTTTCAAAAGTCTTCAAATTAACTGAATCAATTTTTTCTTTTGAGATAAAATTTTCATTTCCACCAAGAGTATTGGCCAAGGGGAGATACCATTCATTCAACTCACTTCTTTTGAGTTGATTGTCGTATGTGTTAAGAGTGATTTCGACCACAGGGTTTTGTTCATTT
This sequence comes from Deltaproteobacteria bacterium, assembly GCA_006226755.1. GTDB lineage: Bacteria > Bdellovibrionota > Bacteriovoracia > Bacteriovoracales > Bacteriovoracaceae > M0603. The sequence goes on from SBGE01000285.1 coordinate 2,209, forward strand.
TTTTCTTTATCAACTTCCATCATGGTCAGAACGTGACTTTGATTCTTCTCTCCCTTGTAGCCTAATGTCCAACTCATGTGGTTGAAAGACTCAATCTGATAACGTCTGATCATGTCATCCGTTTCACTCTGATCTGGAGTTCGATCTTCTGAAATATCAGAAACTCTGGTGAATTGCCTATTTGTCACCAAACCAAAAACAGAAAAGCTTTGTGCTCTTTGAGTAAAATCATCTTTCAATGTCATTTGACGACCAATGAGTCTTAGAAGTTGGGTGTCTTGTTTTTTTATGACTCTATCGAGAGCGTCATAAGGCGAGGGATCACCTGGTTTATCGAGATTCAGTTGATAATAAGTTCTATCGAGTTGGCCTTTATCGAAATTTGTATCGAAGAGAGGAAATTTGATTAATCCCAGTCTTAGGTAAACGGATTGGGCCAATCGAGTGTAGCGGCTTTTATCACTAATGATATTGACTATATTTTGTGATTTTCGAGTGATCATGTGTCTTTTTAATCTAATTCTCGATAGTGAAACTTCAGAACCGATTGGAAGAAAGACGTGAGCACCCAAATCAATTTTACCTCTCCCTTCAAGATAGGAATCCACCATGAGTGTGAATTTTTCTGGAAGTTTATTTCTCATGACATTGATTGGGAGAAATGGATTGAAGATAAACCCTTTGGCTAGTAAGGCACTTGCAAGTCCCTTACGTGGATAGACTAATGTATATTCTCTTACTAGTCCGACGTCGCCACTGACGACTAAACCAAGGCCTAAACGAATACCCACTCGAACAGTATCCTTGACCAGGTATTTTTCATCTTCACTTTCTGCAAAAGGATTTTTCTCCAACTGGCGATTGATTCCTATAACAACGGAGTTGATAAAAGTCGGATCAAGACCAAGTTCAGATCCACTCAATGTAATCAAATCAAAATTTGAAGCGCCTGTTTGAAAACCAAGATCAAAAAGTTCACTTAAAAATTCGCCTAACTTTTCACCAAGAAATGTGGCTATCCCTGAGGCGATACCTGAAGAGGCATCGTCTGCGTCTACTTGGGCCGGGCCTCGGTGGGCCGGGCCACGTTCATTAAAAGTATGTGCGGAAGCCGAACTCATTGACGGAGAACTGGCTGCTATAAAGATGAATAGGGCGATGAAGAGGACTTGTTTCAAAGCTTTTTAAAACCCATTTCTATGTTGAGGGTGCAATATATCAGCTTTTAGGGTCGTTTTGTGCGGTGTGGTAATGATTACATTTCGAAGGGCGTATGTAATATTAGACAGATATGACTTTATGTATTAGTTTGACTAATAATATCTATAAGTGCAGATGTAAGTAAATGTCATATTGCCAAACATTGACGACGTTTTGCGTAAATCATAGATTCATTCACGCGACAGACCTAGAGACTAACTAAACGAGAAACCTAAAAAGGAGCCCTTTATGCACATCTTAAAATCATTGGCACTGGCCACCGTTCTACTTTTTTCGAGCCAGACATTTGCCGCTATTGGAGACGTAAAAGTACTTCCATTTGTTCAATCTAGAATTGAAGGTGCTACACTTCCAGCCGATTCAAAATTCGACGAAGATTACTACACTATCGGGAAAGTGACTGTAACTGAAGTTGAAACTCCAGCTGAAATTCTAGAAGAAAAAGGTGATGAGAAAGGTCTTGGCGAAGTGATCATGACAATTGAAAAACTTATCGCTCTTGGTAAAAAAATCTGGGCCATCATCGAAGCAGGTAGACCAGTTCTTAACCAAAATCTTATGACTCCACTTTCAGTTCTTCCAAAGACTGATGATCCAGATGCAGCTTTCTATCAAATGGAAGGTTGGTCTGCACCAAAAGCTGTTACTTATAAAGTTAAATACGAAAACCTTTTTGGTATGACTGTTATCGCTTTCGATTACACTGTTGTATTCCAGTATGCTGGAAAATATGAAGGTAAAGGAAACTACATCACTGGTCTTAACGTTAAGGCCTCTAACGTTTCTGTTGCTTGGGGATTCCAGTTCGATGCTAACAGCTCTTTGGTTAACATCGCTAACAGAGGATCTAAAGCTGATCCAACTGCCGGTGCCACTGTACAAATTGATTACAAGGCCAGCAGTGTAATGAGAACTATCTCAACTTCAGAATCTTTCCACGTAACTGGGAAAGGTGCCGTTACTAAGTACTAATCGAGTTAATTTCTCGCTCATAGGGCCTTCGGGCCCTTTTTTTTTGTCCTCTTGACCCTTAAAATAGATACATGACAAAGATATTGCTTCTCATTGGCCTATTGGTCAGTCTTTTCGCATGTGCCAATTATGGAATTGGATTCAACGAAACGTTGAAAATTGGCACGGCTAGTTTTTCTGGTGCCTATTACCCAACTGGAGGGGCTCTAGCCAAAATCATAAACGAGCATACAAATGAAGACTTTTCGAAAGTCGTTTCTACAGGCGGCTCTGCTGACAATATCAATCGCTTGATTCGTGGGAAGATTCATCTTGCCCTGGTTCAGGCCGATCGACATTATGAGGCCTGGTATGGCCAGGGAGAATGGACTGAACTTGGACCTCAAAAAAAACTTCGTAGCCTATTCAGTCTTTATCCGCAAACAATCAATCTTGTAGCAACTCGAGTAAGTGGAATTTCAAGTTTGAAAGATCTTGAAGGCCGTAGAGTTAATATTGGAAGTAAAGGAAGTGGAGAGCGTGCCAATGCCGTTGATGTGATGAAAGCTGCTAACGTCGATTTAAAAAAAGTAAAAGTTTCTGAATATCCCATCAGCTTGGCGTCTCGTTATTTCCTTGAAGGAAAGCTGGATGCATTTTTCTATACAATCGGTCATCCATCTTTGGTTATTTCAGAAGCATCGAATGTCCAAGGTGGAGCTTTTATAGTGCCAATTCAAGGTGTTGACTCTTTTTTTGTGAAGTATCCTTACTATCAATCCACACTGGTTCCCATGAATCGCTATGCAAGTATGGTTAATTCCAAGGAAAGAGTCGAGTCTATCGGAATTCAAACCACACTCTTGACCACAGAAGACGTACCTGAGGGTATAATATACAAAGTGGTAAAGCACATCTTCGAGAACTTCGATGAGTTTAAATCTCAGCACGCAGTTCTTAAAGATCTTAGTAAAAGAGAAATGCTTCAAGGATTAACTGCACCTTTACATCCAGGTGCTGAACGCTACTTTAGAGAATCGGGCCTTCTTGATGAGTTTGACCCGGTAAAGAGAATTTTTGGAAAATGAAATTTATAATAGGCATTATTCTATTCACCTTTTCCCTCTATTCCTATGCACAAAGCTGTTCGGGACCAAAACCATTAGTCGTTCCTGGATGTAGTGTTGAATGTAAGGATGGCAGTTATATCCAAAATTGCGCCGACCAATCCTGTGGACCTAAACCAGTTCCTAATGTTGGTTGTAAGGTTGGTGATTGTGAAAATGGGTCTTGGAAAATGGAATGCGGTTGTGGACTTAAACCTCTTCCGTCGAAGGGTTGTAAGATTACTGAATGCAAAGATGGTAAATGGGAAGAAGATTGCTCTAATCGAAAATGTCCTTCTATCAAACCGATGACTTCACCAGGCTGCAAAGTTGAATGTAACGAGGGTGTTTGGCAGCAAAACTGCAGTAAAAAATAGTCTCTAGAAACTAAATTTGTTTTCAATAACCATCTTGAGAATATCAGTTCTGGTAATCATTCCGACTAGTTTTTTGTTATCGACGACTGGCATTCCAGAAATATTTTCTTTGAACATCACCAATGCAATGGCCCTAAGAGAAGTATTTTTATCACAGGCCACGATTAAAGTAGTCATAACATCTTTGAGTATCAATGAGTCAAAATCAGTGTTGCTCTCAAGCCTTAAAAGGTCTCGATCACTTAACATCCCAACCAGAATACTTTTTTCAACGATTGGAATATGGCGAATGCCATAAATTCTCATTAAATCCATCGCATCGCTTAGTTTGGAGGAATGGGTGAGAAATCGTGGAGGGCCATTCATAACTTGGGAGGCGTAGTAGGATTTTGCCGATTCTTCTCTTTTTCTCAAGACTTCTTTTCTAATGTTATCTGGCATTCCGGACGGGAGAGTTTTTTCCATTCGGACCGCTTGAAGGTCTCCGAGATAGTCAAAATCGTGTTCTTTGAGGTCGCCATGGATGGCAATAAAAAAACTCATATTTCATTATATCTGTGATTTTTAAAATTGTCTAAGGTATTGAAAACTCATGGCATTTGCTCCCGAAATGATACGGGTGTACAAAAAACTTTGACAAGGTTTCAAAAAAAAGGGACACCTATTAGCCAATGAAAAAAACAATAAATCTTGATGGGACATTGATTGAGTACCAAATTCATGACCAGCATGAAGATGGTGTAGATGCACCTTGGTTGGTTTGTCTGCCAGGTCTAGGTTGTGATCTCGATCTTTTCAAACCTTTGAGACCAAATTTGGTTAAAAAATTTCGTCTTATAGAAATAAACCATCGTGGTATCGGCGCAAGCTCTTTGGCCACTTCTGAGTTTAGTATTTCTGATCTTGCTGATGATGTTTTGAAGATCACTGATGCTTTGGCAATAAGTACTTTTTCACTTCTTGGAATCAGTATGGGTGGTTTCATCACTCAAGAAATTCTATCAAAAAAGAATGAAGGTATTAAGGCCGCAGCGATTCTTTGTTCAACAGGTGGTGGTGATCAATACTTCACTTTTCCATTTATAAAAGATGAAGATATTGTGAAGCTACATGCCATTGAAAAAAATGTCAGAGCTGAACTTTCAACCGCAACGACAACCCATCCTGAACTTAAACAGAATTCCCCCGGGATATATGAAGAAATTGTTTCTTATCGGAAAAACCTTGAAGTGCCGATAGAGACGGTTCTTAAGCAAAATCATGCAGCCATAGATTTTATGAAAAAAGGTGTGAAGCTCGAATCAATCGACCTGCCCATCTTCGTAGGTCATGGGGAAAATGATCGCTTTGTCCCGGTGGCGAATGCTGAACTGCTTTCAAGAGATTTGAAAGCAGTTGAATTTAAAACATATCCAAAAAGTGATCACTTCTTTTTTTGGGAAAAAGGCGAGGGTCTGTCGCAAGATCTCTCAGACTTTTTTATGGAGTATGCAAAATGATCGGTCTTGTCAGTACAGGAATCTGGCTTCCCAAAGGAAGAGAGACGTCTGAAGACATTTCCAAAGCATCAGGAATTCCTGTCAATATCGTCGAAGAGAAGATGGGTATTATTGAGAAGTGTAGGGCCGAAGCCTCTGAACATCCATCGATGATGGCTGTAGAGGCCGCTCGAAAATGTCTTGATGGTATTGATCCATCTTCTATTGATGTGATCATTTGGACAGGTAGTGAATATAAAGATCATCCAGTTTGGTCTGCGGGAATTTATGTTCAAGGTCAGCTTGGTCTGACAAATGCATGGAGTTTTGATCTTGCGGCCAGATGTTCAAGTAACGTTGTGGGTATCAAGGTCGCCAAATCTTTAATTATGGCCGATCCTAAAATTAACCGAGTACTCCTTTGTGGCGGTCACCGAACGGGTGACTTGGTTAACTATCAAGATGAGAACGCAAGATTTCTTTATAACTTGAGTGATGGGGGATCTGCACTCTTGATTGGAAGAAATGAAGGCAATCCGATTCATGAAACATCAATTATCACAGATGGGGCCTTCAGTTTAGATGTTATCATTCCAGCTGGAGGAACACGAGAAACCACCAGATCTTTACCATCTGAGAAGCAAACGTATCTTACAGTTCCAAATGTTGAATCAATGAGAGAAAGACTGGCGGAAAAATCATTAAAGAACTTTCTACATGTGATTAATGAAGCGGCCAGTTCAGTAGACAAACCTGTGGATTATTTATCCATCCTGCATATGAAGAAAAGTATTCACCAGGGAATCCTGGATCACTTGGGACTTCGTGAGGATCAATCAATCTATCTGGACAAATATGGACACTTTGGTGCCCCCGATCAAGTTTTGAGTCTTGCTTTGGCGGAAGAGGAGAACAAGCTTACTCGTGGGGACCATGTTGTTCTTGCTTCTGCTGGAATTGGCTACACATGGTCAGCTGTTTCGCTAACTTGGAACGAGAGA
>SBGE01000268.1 GCA_006226755.1 Deltaproteobacteria bacterium
TAATCTTTCTAAGATTGCCAGAAAGTTTGGAACCTCAATCGGTAAAATTTTGGCCATCAATTCATTGAAGTCCAAAAGGATTTTTCCAGAGCAAAAATTGAGAGTTCCTTCCGAGGGATGATGAATTTTGAAAATCGGATTTGATGCTAAAAGAGCATTTCACAACTCAAGAGGTCTTGGAAACTTTTCGAGAACATTGATTAATGGGCTCGTTACATATCATCCAGAAAATGAGTACAGCCTTTATACACCTCCCATAAAAAATGAACTCTACCTCAGGTGGCAAAATGAACTATGTGAAAAAGGTAAAGTTGAAGTTTTTTCGCCTACGAGTGGAGTGATGAAGAGTCTTCCTGCTTTGTGGCGTTCTGTCATGCTCTCAAAAGATCTGGCGAAGACTGAACTCGATATCTACCATGGACTTAGTCATGAGCTTCCTCCAGGGATCGAACGACTTGATCTTAAATCTGTCGTCACTATTCATGATTTGATCTTCATGAGATTCCCCAAGTATTTTCCTTGGATTGATAGAAAAACTTATAAATGGAAGTTTTCACACTCATGTGAGAAAGCTAATCATATTGTCGCTATTTGCAATCAGACCAAAAGAGACTTGATAAATTTCATGAACATTCCTGAAGAAAAAATAACAGTTCTCTATCAGGCAATAGATCCTCAATTTTATCAAGCATGGGAGCAGAAGAAGCTTCAAGGTCATCGAGAAAAGTATAAGTTAAATCGCCCTTATTTCCTCCATGTTGGAGCACTGGAGGAGAGAAAGAATGCTCTGAATCTCATCAATGCATATGCTTTTTTGGAAGAGAACAAGAATTATGACCTCATCCTTATTGGGCATGGAAAGTCTTATAAAGATTTGGTTGAAAGAAGAATCAAGGAACTTGGAATGCAGGATCGTATTCGCATAATGGGACATGTTCCATTCACTGACCTCCCTGGGTTTTATCAATCAGCTTCTCTTTTTGTGTGGCCTTCATTTTTTGAAGGTTTCGGGCTACCAATCGTTGAAGCTTTATTTAGTAAATGTCCAGTTATCACTTCTGAGGGAAGTGTGTTTCCTGAATCTGGTGGAGAAAAAACAATCTATATCAATCCCAATAAGCCAGAAGAGATAAAAAAGGCCATCAAAAATGTTCTGGAGAGTCAAAGCTTGCGAGATGAAATGATTGAGGCCGGATATCTGCATGCTCAAAAATTCACCCTGAAGAATACAACGAATAAGTTGAATTCTTTTTATCAAAGCATCTTATAAATACAAAAAATAATTCTCGATTACTTATTCGTAATAAGTGAGAGATTTGTGAGTTCAAACTTTTTCAAGTTGTCCAAAAGAGTAACAACTCGATCGTATTTGACATCTTTGTCTATACGAAGTTCCAGCGGAGTTGTCTTGTCTGAGATAGGTTGAAGAAACTTTTCAATTTCTTCCAATGTCGTTTTGTTTCCATTAAAGGCCACTTCAGTTGCACTCAACTCAATGATGACAATTTGCTTGGCCTTTGACATCTCTTCGCCTTTACTGGTTTTTGGAAGATTCAAAAGAAGAGCAAGCTCGTCTTTTTTGAACACAGTAGAAACCATGAAGAAAATCAAAAGCAGGAAGACCACGTCGATGAGTGGTGTAATGTCCGGCTGAGCACTATCTCTGGAACGTCTTTTGGCCATTAAAGTACCTTATGAAGAATTCTTTTTTCGAGATCGACTTCTAGTCTGTCCATCATTCCCAAAAGATAGTTGTGACCAATATAGTGTGGAATTGCCACAATCATTCCACCAACAGTGGTGATCAGGGCCATAGAGATACCTTGAGCAAAACTAGCTGGGTTATTGAGTCCGGTTTGACTCATCACTCGAAAAGCGACAAGAACACCAATCACTGTTCCAAGTAGTCCGAGAAGGGGACTTACTGTCGCAATAACCTTAACAGTATTGATCCCTCTTTCTAAAGAGTTAACTTCGTATGAGACTTCTTGCTTAGCAAGTTCAATGATTGAACCTGCATCTTGATTACCAGCTTCACTTTTTACGCGATCACTAAGTCTATCTGCCGTTTGCTCAAGTTTCTTTTTCTCTTCATTGAAAACGAGAAATTTAGAAATCATGATGGCAAAACCCACAATGTTCAGGGTCAAAAGAATATACATGATTGGGCCACCCTGACGGATGTATTCGAAAAGACTCATGGGGAGAACTCCTTCTCTCTTCTAAAGTTTGAATATTATTGTGATATAGTCGGGCCTTCTTGGCAAATACCAAAGGCCTCTGGACGCAGGCAGTCCAAGAGATGAAAAGTGAGTGATTCCTTAAACTTGTTACGGTCAAAGGAGTCTCCGATCATCTGTTTTAAAGACGTCATGACATTATGACTCATGCCGCATGGGTTGATTCCAGTAAAGGCCAAAGGGTCAAACTCGAGATTAATGGCCAGACCATGATAGGTCACCCAGCGTTTGACTGCGACTCCAATCGAAGCAATTTTTTTATCTCCAATCCAAAGTCCTGTGCTGTCAGGATTACCTGAACTCTCAAGGCCAAGTTCCTCGAGAGCGAGTTCCATAGATTTTTCCAGTTGGCGTAGATAGAGGTAAATATCTTTATTTCTTTTTTCAAGATTCAAAATTGGATAGGCAATGATTTGTCCTGGTCCATGATAGGTGGCCTGACCACCTCGTTTTGTTTCTACTATCTGTCCAGACCAACCCATGATGTCGGAAGGTTTGGCCTTCTTTCCAAGCGTCACTACAGGATGATGTGAGCAGACGACAAGAGTTTCTTCTCTTATTCCTGCGACGACTTCTTCTACATACTGATGTTGTAGACTTTGCGCTGTTAAATAATCAATGAGTCCCCAATCTTCAACTTTCATTGAAGTAGGTCCTCAATGGTTGGATAGGATTTACTTTGATTTTCATGGCGCTCTTTTTCAATCACACCCTTCATGAAATATTCGCCGGCCTTGTAACTGCTTCTGACAAGTGGTCCAGAGGCAACGTACATGAATCCCATTTCTTCAGCTGTTTCTTGCCAATAAGCAAACTTATCAGGATGAACATATTCGAGAACCGGAAGATGCCGCTCATGACGTTTAGTAGGCGAGAGGTATTGTCCGAAAGTTACAACGTCACATCCGACATTACGTAGATCAATTAGGGCCTGCATAACGTCTTCATCTTTTTCTTCAAGTCCAAGCATGATAGAAGTTTTTGTGTATTTTTTCGGATCAACTTCTTTCACAATTTCTAAAGTTCGAAGAGATTGGCGATAACCTGATCTTCTATCTCTAACTGTAGGAGTTAGAGCTTCTGTTGTTTCAATATTGTGAGCGAACACATCAGGTCTGGCATTGACGACTCTTTCAACCAATTCTGGTCTGGCATTGAAGTCTGGCGTAAGAACTTCAACAATCATTTTAGGATTATTTTTTTTGATGACCTCAATAGTTTTGGCGAAATGTTCGGCTCCCAGATCATCTAAGTCATCACGATCAACTGAGGTGAGGACAACGTAGTCGAGATTCATTTGAGAGATGGCGTACCCAACCTTGAATGGTTCATCGTGATCGAGAATTCCTTTTGGGTTTCCTGTCGCAACTCCACAAAAACGACAAGCGCGAGTACAGGTATCTCCCATCAACATAAAAGTTGCGGTACCACCTCCCCAGCATTCTCCAATATTAGGACAAAGTGCTTCTTGGCAAACGGTCGCCAGATTCAAGCTTTTGAGCATGTCTTTGATTTCAAAATATTTTGGAGATTGTGGAACTCTGACCTTTAGCCAGTCTGGTCGATTTGCTCGTACTGTCATATGTGCACCTCAGCCATGATTTAACATAGCTGAGGTCGTTATGTGTAGGAAATTTCTGGAATCTAACCTTTTTTAGCGACGAATTTTAACGCGTCGATCCAGGTGAAAATACCAACCAATTTTCCACCATCCATAACTAGAACAGAGCCGATTTTCTTTTCGGCCATAGAGGCACAAACATCTGAAAGTACGGCAGTTTGCTCTTGTTGGAAAGGCTCATCAGTATAGGCATCTTCAACGGTGATTTCTTCAGGTTTGAGGCTGTCGAAGCTCTCGACGAATTGAATATCTCTCTCGCTAAGGATACCAACCAACTGGCCACCTTCAAGCACTGGTAGATGTCGCACATTGAGTTCTTTCATACGCTCAGAGGCAAACTTCAAGTTTTGAGTCGCATTGATGGTATGAGGGGCAGGGGTCATATAGTCTTTTAAAATTGCTTTTGACATAGTTCGTTCCTTGCTAACTTTCGTCCTTAATTTACGACAGAATCATGCCAAAATTAATGACCTATGTCAGCTTAGAAAGCGAAAAATGTTGATTTTAGACTCTAGTTGAAAAAGCCTTTAATCCCGTCGATGATCCTACTTAAAGCACCTGATTCAGATCTCTCTCTAACTATTGGTTTTACCTTTTCTACACCTTCTTCAGGAAGGTTTTCCAGGTCGGCACCGATAGATGATGTGTGACGAGTATTGTTTTCATCAGTATTGGCCATTCCACAGAATTTTGATTCTAGGGCCAGGACTTTCTTCTCACTTGGTTTGATAACGCGTAGAGGGATATTTCCTGATTTCACAAGAAGCTCAGCATCTCCTTGTTTATTGAATTTAACTTTGGCGATATGTTCTTTGAAAAAGACATCAAGAAACTTGAGGTCATTACAAGTTGCTGTCTCTGGATTTGAGAGTAGACTCAACAGATGTTCTTCGTGGGATTTATTACTTACAACCACAGACATAACACCCATCTTGTCAGCTTCTTTTTCATCCAAGTCTTTTACAAATCTTGTACCAATCGAAGCCATGTCGATTTGTCCTTCAGGAATGACTTTTCTTTCAAGTTTGTTCTCATTAGACGAAGGAGCTCTAACGCTTCCTCCTGACGATAAAGCACTTCCGGCTGAACCACCTTCTCCAATTGGAGCTGAAGCCGGTGCTCTGCCGCTCTTAACTGCGGCTGTACCTGGTGATACTGCTGCGATATTACGATTGATTTCACCTTGAGCGATAGCGTTGGCTGCAAGAGTCTCTTGTAGCTGTTGTTCCAACTTCTTGTTTTGAAGTTGAGCATTTGATACCTGAAGATTGTTGACTTCTTTTTGGAGATCAGCAATTTCATTCTTAAGACCATTACTTGCAGATGACTTGAATGATGGTTTGGAAGAATCAGACTCTCTGGTTACTTCCATTTTTGTTTCCGTGAATTTTTCTGAATCATTCATTTGTTTAGGAGCAACCTTTACAACAGGTCTTTGGTCTTGAACAACTTCTGCCTTAACCTCAGCAACCTTCTTGTCTTTGATAAATTCAATTTTATATCCTGAATCTGAATCAACTTCTTCTGTTTCTTCACTATCTGGAGCAAAGGCCGTTACTGATGTAGGTGAAGTTGAGCTGTTTAGATTGATCCCACCACCAAAATTACTATTATTATTTTTGATTGTGGCATCTGAAACTTCAGGAATGTTACTTCCCGTTACTGGAACAGAGGAGACTTGTCTTTCACTATCTCGAACAGTGTCGACTGGTGTACTTCTTTCTGGAGATCCTAATCCTCCAGTAATTGGAGTTCCTTCTTTTTCTTCATGGGGAGATACGTGTCCATCGTCGACAAATGGAGCACCAACACCAGAATGAGTTGTTGAATCTGGATCAACACCGACATGAGGTCTTCCGGTACGATCATCTGGATCTCCATTTTGATTTACTGGTGTTCCATTGTTTCCTGCTGTTGCTGAAGTGCCGCCATTTGGATCGTCAGCTCCGGCATTAGCGTCAGAGATGACCATTTCTTTAATGGCCATAAGAACGGCCATGTTTCCATTATCAGTAGAGCCTGATTGGTCTTGTTGTAAAAACTTACTCAGGTCTTCGATGATGGTTGCTTTTGCCAATTGCAGGGCAGTAGGGTCATCCAATGAGTTCAGTTCTAGAAGACGCTGTTGGATTTTTGCACTAAAAACTTTCTCTTGAACAGTTTCAAGATCTCTTTGGAGATCTTCAATACGGGCCAATATAATAGAGGTATCTCCCTCTCCTTTATTGATAGCATCGATTAGTTTTTGTCTTTCAGCACTGATTTCACTCTCAAGTGCACCCTTTTGAGTATTTAAAGCAGTAATTTCAGCCGTAACTTCACTTTTTGACTTCTTTGAGAAATCATGAGGAGTATATTGAGGTGAGATTTGTTCAATAAACTTATCTGTTTCAAGATTTAGCAAAGATGCCATAGAACTGGCACTTTCTACTCTTGCCAATCTTTCTTTTTCTTTTTTATCTAATATTTCAATTAGTCTTTTAATTTGCTGTTGAGTTCCTGGCTCTTCTTTCGTTTTTCCAAGCTCTTCAAAGATTTTGCTATCCATTGAAAGTTTAATTGATGGAGAATCGAAAGCTTCAATAACCTCAGTCCGACGCGCTGGAAATTTCAAAAAGATCTTATCCAAATATATTTGAGCAGTACTTCCACCCATTCTTTTTATCGTTGCAATGTAGTTCCCAATTATGTCATTGTCGTTCTCACCATCAAGAGTTTTTTCAATGATGTACCATGCTTCTCTTTTTGGTAGCTGGCTAAGAAGTCTTAGGAGCTTAATCTTTTTATTTTTGTCCCCTGGATGTTTATTAAGTTCATCATAGATGTCATTAAGTTTATGCATTCTACAATAAAAAGCTTCGGCCTCAGATTTGGCTTGATCGCTATTGAGTTCAACGTTTGATTGAGCATATCTTTCTTTAAAAGTTGCCCACTTCATCTTTTCAGCGGCATCAGATGACTCCACATTAGGGACAATAAGCTCTTTAAACTTAGAAAAACTATTTTTACTGATATCTTCTGAAGCTCCAAATGAAGACAGATCAACATCATATTTATCTTGAAAGAATGAATAAAAATCGGAGATTTTCGATTCACTAAGGAAGAGAGCATCATTCATTTTTGAATCGCTCCAGTCTGAGCAATTTGGAGGTAAGAGGTTTTCAGAGACAGTCATTCTTCCATCATCTGATGCTGGGGCACGCTCTCCCCCCCCTGGGATAGCTGATGGAGTTGCCGCTAATTTGGCAATTAAGCTCGAAGCTTCTGCCTTTACTACATCAGTCACACCTCTTTCCTCTGAAGTTGAAATCTCAGTTAGGGTAATAAGTGATGGATTATGTCCACGGGATGCATGCAAGTGAAGAACTTCAAGTACTTTTTTCTTTACATCATCGCTATATCTTCTTCTCTCTAGTATTTCTTTAAGAGCGACATGTATCTGACTACTTTCAGAAGGAGAAAGCTCAGCCATTTTTTCCATGATGTAATTCATCTTTCTTACACCAGATTCATACCATTCTCTTCCGTTTCTTCCATGGTCTTCATGGCTGATTAACATTTCTCTTAAAAAAACCACTTTTAGTTTTTCATCAATTTTAGAGAGGATGAGGTCGATGTTTTTTTGAGCATCTTCAAAAGAAGTAGACTCTTTAAAGAGATTTTCTTTCATTTCATTGAAAATCGTCATCATACAAAGATAGATTGGAACTTCAGTTTCGGCATTAGGTCTTAGAGCAGCACTTTCTACATCTGACTGAATAAACTCTAGAAGTTTTTTTCCAACTTCATTTGCAAGTGGATTAATTTTTGTGTACTGACAATATTCTCCATTTGTATCTGCATTACAGAATTTATCAGCTGCGATTCTCCATTTCTCCATCATGGCATCGTTGACGCTTACATCTTTAAGTGGTCCTTCAATACACTTATCTCTATCCGTACGTAGAAGAATTTCTGTAAAAAGTGATGTTGTTCCATGACTAAGTGGAGCATCAACTGGTTCAGAACACTTGTTTCCACTTTCAACTGTTGCAAATACATCAATCGAGATGAGGAATATTAATAGATAAATGAGTGGTGTTTTTCGCTTCAACATTTCACAAACCTTACGTTTCACTTCAACTATTCGGTAGATCTTCTTTATATATTTAACTATTTTGCTTGGTTTTTGACTTAGGACAAAACTTTTAAGTCTTAAGGACCATAATCATCGAATTTTCAGTCTTTTAGATATGTTTCGTGTTGCCAATTAAAATGGGCGGCTGATGAGTAGCTCAAGTTATTGATTTATGTTGTTTAAACGAAATCATTAAGCTGGAGTTCAGAAGTTAAGTAATATTGTTGATATACCGAAAAGTTAAACGTTGAAGAAAGGTGAAGTTCAAGTGAAAAAAACATACATAAAGAAAGTTCTATTTAAT
>SBGE01000256.1 GCA_006226755.1 Deltaproteobacteria bacterium
TCTTTTAATTGTCCCAGCATATCCAGTAACTGTCGCAGTCACTTTCTTATATAGACCAAGAACAGATTTCGTTTTTATGACGTATTGTGGAGCAACGATTACATCAACATCTTTTGCCTTTTTTACAGCGACATAGGCAGCAGCAGCTTTGGCTTTGTCTGTTAATCCACCAAAGAAAATTGAACCACCATCTCCTCCATTGTAAGAGACTCCGTCTGCAAAATGGTTATTTGAATTGAGAGTAATAAAACCAAAAAGCACAGATTCAGTAGCTGTTCCTTTTAGTACTCTGTTCATGTCGACATCAATCTCAGCTTTTAAATGACTTTGAACAACTATATCGATTGAACCATTTCTTTGGCTTTTATTTACAGTCGTACATCCGCCAAAAATTAGACTTAGAACAAGTGTTGAAAACAAGACCACTCTGCTCATTTTTTACTTCCTTTGTTTTTATTTGAGTGACCACTATCGGGGTGAAAATACGAGAGCTTAAGATAAAAATTTGTTTATATTCACGAATCGTGAAGAGTTTGAATGAGAATTTTTTTCAAATTCACTCAATAGGACAGTATTTTTGATATCTGAGGGAGTGGAGGATTTATGAAAAAGACTATTCTTACTCTTGCTCTTTTAACTTCAATTTCAGCTTTCTCAGCAGTTGATTTGGATAATTATCAATTAAAACCTCATCAAATTAGTTTACTCAAGAAACTAGAAGCAAAGGGTTGGTCAGATGATAAAATCCGAGATATGGCCGAGAAGTTTGAAGACTATAATCTAAACGGTCCAGCTGATAGAAACGAATATATTCCTCCACACACTTGGCAAGATCTAATGAACGTTACAGATTGGGCCGCTGGAGCTAGTTTTTCTGCTTTTGCAAAACAAGCCGGGGTGACATTTGATAATGCTTCATATTGGGAAGATTGCCCCAATAAAGCTCTTTTTAATTTCGGTAGAGCAACAGGTACACAATATTTAAGAGTCGATGTCCTAGTGAAGGTGTCTAGTTTATCCTATGCTCTTCAACAATATTTTGCCCGAGATACGAGTAGTGATAAATCTGAGTTCAAGAAACATTATTTTAGACTGCTCGAAACATATCATTTCGAGCAGTATGTAAAAATTATTGAAGTGGACAAGAATTTGAGATGATTTCGTGAATGTTAATAAGGTCTTCTTGTCTTTTTCTTTGATCTTCAATTGCAGCATTCTTATTTTCTAGATCGGCCCTTAGCTCATCTAGATAAGTATTGAATGCGTCTTCGTTATCTGTGTTTAAGTAAGTACATAGAAGATCTTTGTTGATCTCTATTAATGAATCCTGTGGATTATTTGGATCTGGCAATCTCTCAAAAGCTGTTTCTAAAACTTTTGTCGAAGTTTTAATGTAGCCTTTTAGAATATCTACAATTCCAGTAAAGAAATCTGGCATGTCTCTTTCAAACTCTTCATATTTAGCGATGGCAGCTTCCTCTCCATCTGAAAAATACATTGCGATAGCATTAAAGGCCCTAAAAGGAAGTGCATTTTCTTTAACGATTTTTTCTGCAGTCCCAAGCATTGAGTCTAAAGAAGAGTTTGTTATTTGATTAGAGTCATTATCAAGAAGATCTTGACCTGCATTTAAAACGGGGGAAAGATTATAAATAATTCCACCATATCTAAAGTTTGGATTTCCAAATCCATTTTGAGGATTGTCGACAAAAAATTGTCCCATTTTTCTAGAATAAACTGTTCTCATTTTAGCTCTATTTCTTCCAGCATCTTTGATACCTTCCTTCGCTAAAAAGAATAACCCAGCGGTTTCAGCAAAAGATTCACTTTCATGTACGCCGTGCGAATCTTCATAGGGATCTACATTGGGCATAAACTCTCTATCCATGCAGTGACCGAGTTCATGATAAATAGAAAACTTTTTTAGAACATCAAAAGGAAGTCTATGATTGAGCTGATCAAAATCAATATTTCCATAGGCCTCTTGTGTTTTTAAGGCCAATACTCTTTCTGACTCTAGTCTTTGATTACTACTAGGGTCAGCATGAAAAACCACACATATTTTTCTTTTTTTAGAAGTGTAACTTTCTACTAGAGGAAGTGCCACAGCTGAATTCTTCAAGATGCTGACATAAGTGTCGATATTCGTCCCATCATTATATGTGAGCTCAACTCCTGTCTTTTCTTTTATATAATTACCTATTTCAGAAACTCTTTGTTTTTCGTTTTCTTTTCCAAATAATCGCTTTTTCGCTAATCTGAAATTCAACTCATCTTTTTTCAAAACGAGTATCGGATGGTCTTTAAATTGGGTAACGTATTTGTTCTGGATGTAATCGACCAGCTCACCCATACGAGTATTGGCGTTGACACTGCTAGAGAGGGCAAGTGTTAGACCCAGAGTAAGAGTTAATGATTTTTTCAATTTCGTCCCTTTTGTTGTGTGATGTCGGCACTTTACGTAATATTTGGACGCACCGCAATTAAAAGGGAGAAAGTTTCACACTTGAATTGTCACAGGCCGTGAAGGCCTGTGAAATCAACAGCTTAACCATGGGAGCTCCCTTTGGAAAACCATATGGGAGCGCCTTTTAGTTACTCTTATATTTTCCGATAAGGGAGAGATGAAGAATTTTTGGATTTGTCTCCTCATTTCAATAGTTTCAGCTGTTAGTGCTCAGGAGAGCACTGAAATCTCCTACGTATGCCAAGAGATGACTACACCTGAGGCCCCTTTCTATATTTCAGATGAGTTTAGACAAGGTGATTTGGTTTGGGAAAACTTCAGAGATATCGGTGATCAAAACAAGAAGAATCAATATATCCCAAAAGGATCTATAGTCTACACTCCGCCAGAGTTTGTCGAGAAGATGGATGATTCAGAGAACCGCATTCCTGTAAAAGTTCTCTCTGTTCCTAGTCAAGAAAACGAAGACAATATCAGAAACTCAAAAAAGAGACGTTATAATTCTATCTCTTCAATGGTGAACACTACAGGGGATCGAAAGAGGGTTGATGCCGGAAGTGTCGGTTGGATCGATAAAAAGTCTGTTCGGAAGGCATCAGATTTTACTTTTTTTGTTACCAAGGATTCACCTCTTTATAAAACTAAAGATGGAGTTTCTCTAAATGACAAACCGATTACGCTCTCTATGAGTGATGGAAAATATGATATCGAACGATGCTGTACTCCCGACTCATATCAAGGAGAAGAGAAATGCTTCGATCGATATAAATTTATCGCACTGGGTGAGGATTCTATTGAATCTCAGTTTTTCATGAATACAGACAAACTTGAATGTGGATTTTTCGAAGATCTCACTCCCATTGCCAATCGTATTGTCGAGCCGATGATTTCTATTCTCAATATTGTTAGAGGTGAAGAACCTGAAGCGGCGATCGATGAACTTGAATTACTTCCTGCTTATCACAATTGGTCAACTGGCCGCCCAAAACTCTCTCGAGTAGAGATGGTAAAAGTTCCATTGATTGATGGTCAACAAGGTCCCTTTGGTTCTTACCATTACAAACCTGATGATAGAGTCAATTCTGATGCTTATTTAAAACCGACTTCACAATGTGCTTTCCTTGAAGTTTTGAAGAAACATCAGCAGCAATGTACTAGTCCTGGTTGTCAGGTACATTTTGGAGATGCCTTTCATCAAGATAGTTGGGGTGTTCACGGAGGTCATGATTCAGGTGAATGTATAGACATCAGACCATTTAGGAAATCGGATAACACAGATGAAGGCTTTTCTTATAAATGGGGACGCTATGATCGAGATAAAACTAAAAACTTTATCTCCATTCTAAAAGAAACCGGAGCAAAAACTATCATTTTCAATGATCCAAAGATCCCTGGACTCAGTCGAGACTCAAGAGGCGTTCATAATGATCATATTCACGTCTGTTTTGGTGAAAATATAAATAAAGTTCAAAAGACATGTAGAGAAGGCTTGAATTAAACTTTTAAAGCTGCCTTTTCTCCTGAAGCCATTGCACCTTCTATCGAAGGGGTTTCTGTAAAATCTCCAGCAAATAGAATTCTACTAGAGTCCTTATTGAATTGACCTTGATAAAATTCATCAGGTTGAGCATAAAAGATAGGATAAGTTTTTAGGAAACTCCAATTTTTAGTTTCAAATTGATTCCAAGATTTGATTTCATCTAATACTTCATTGGGGTCAACATTTTCTACATCGAGCAGATTTACAGAAATGAGATTACTTCCATCTGGTGAGTATTCTGGATTTACGTCACTTAGAAAAGCAATGTGATTAACTCTTCCCTTACCTGATCCATTGAGGAAGAGGTAGGTATCTGAAAAAGCAGATTGAGGTGCTTTATAATAGACGGTCGTTACGACTCTTGCTTTGGTATTGAGTTCCATATCTGGGAAAAACTTTTTAAGGGCAGGAGCTTCTACTGCAATAATGACTTTATCAAATAAAAGAGTCGTCCCATCTGTAAGCTTGACAACTGTATTGTCAGCATTTTCCTCAATGTGCTCGACACGTGCATTCAATTGAATTTTGTCTTGGAAGTTTTCACATAATTGATGAGGAATGGCCTGCATTCCTCCTCGTGGAACACTTGCATATCCTTCTGAAAACCGATTGAAGAGAAAACTGAAATAATTCGAAGGAGTTCTTAATTCTTTTTCGAGAAATACTCCTGAAAAAAATGGTTTAAAAAAAGAGTTGATGAATTGTTCAGAAAAACCAAATTCTCTAAGGTACTCAATTGTTTGAAGATTTTTTTCACCTTGTTTTGTTCTAAGACTCAAGGTCTTTAAGGCATCTTTTAATGTCTTTGATGGAGCAAAAAGAGTTTCAAAAATCTTTGAAGGATCTCTCATCGGATCACTGATCACATGCGAGTTTTGACCATCAAAAATTCTAGCACCAGGTGCAAATGTTTTGATTCCCAATTTTTCAAGATTGAGATGTTTTTTGACTTGGGGATATGAGGTAAGTAATACCTGAAAGCCGTGGTCAAATGTATAACCATCTTGTATGTCCGATTTTAATCTTCCACCGATTTGGTTTGAGCCCTCAAGTATTCTAAAATCAATACCTTGTTCATCAAGAACTTTTGCTGCGGTTAGACCGCTTAGCCCTGAACCAATAATGCCTATCATTTGAAACCTCGTAAATTCTCAAATATTGGTAATTTGGGTTTATAATATACCCATGAAGCTATTCATAAGTACGACAATACCTAGTCATTATAAAAAAATCATGGAAGGTTTCGATCTGAAACTGTTCAAGGCCTTGAAACCACCTCTGATGTCTCTCGATGTTGAGAGGTTTGATGGCTGCAATGTCGGTGACGAAGTCCATTTAAAGGTCGGTTTTGGACCTTTTCGGACAAAGTGGATTAGCTTAATCACTGAGAATCAAGAAAATGATCAAGAAACTTACTTTGTCGATGAAGGGAAGCTCCTACCTTTTCCCCTGAAGTCTTGGAGGCATATCCATAGAGTTGTTAAAACAGATGATAAGGGGAGCGAAATTCAAGATGACATTGAATATTCAACTGGACTACGTGCACTTGATGTTCTGATGTATCCTGTATTGTATCTTCAATTTGCGGCTAGAAAGCCAGTCTATAAGAAGTTTTTTAGTTAAGAGAAACTTTTAGAGCTTGTTTAAATTGATCATCAAGCCTGTGTCCAGCACCTTCGAGTGGAACAAAATCAATCTTCATTCCTTTGGCCTTCATTTCTTTGACACTTTGTTTTTGACCTTCAAAACTGACCATCAAATCATCAGTCCCATGGATGGCCACCATTGGAAAATCTGGTGTCGATTCAAACAACTTATGTCTGAAAACACAGGCCATCGCGATGACTTTTTTAACATTATTATGCTTAAGTGCTAGAAAAGGAGCTAGATAACCACCCTGACTATAACCAATAATGAATAATTTTTTATTTTCAAAACCAAGCTCTTTAATCAAATTGATCAAGATCTCAGAAGGTAGATCATAATCTATGAAATATGTATTTGTAGAATTATCAAAGAAGTACCAACCAAAGTTTACAGTATATCCTTCATCTGGTTTTTTTACTGGCAAAGGAAAATTGCCATTCGGTGAAAGAATAAGGGCTTCTTTAGGAAGAAGTGGAGAGACTCTTTTAAAAATCTTTTCTCCAGATTCATTAAATCCATGCAAAAGAAGATAGAGCGTATCATTATTCTGATTTCCGCTTAGGATGAAGTCAGTTACTGTATGGCAAGGTATACGCTTTCGTTGGTAATTCATGCTCTTGTCCCAAATGGCTCGAGTCCAACAAAATATTCTAGTATATCGATATAGGTTACAATTCCACAGACGACTTGGTCATCATCAATGACTGGTAGACATCCAATTCTTCTTTCAACCATGACAGAACTGGCCAGCCTTAGATCAACTGAGGCCTTGGCAAGAACGATATCTTTAATTCCAATTGAAGCCAGCTTTAATGTCGGACTTCCAAGATTAGGAAGAAGGTCGGTTTGAGTAACAAGACCTACGATGTGATGATTTTCAACCAATGGAATATGTCGAATTCTTTTCTTGGTCATCAGATCCCATGCTCTTCCAACAGTATCTTCTGGTCCTAGAGTGTACACGGGAGAACTCATAACATCACGAACACGGGGTAAGTGTGTGTAGTCTTTTTTAAAACTCTCTTCTTGTTTCTTGTATTCAGAAATTTTTTGCTTGAAACGATTAGGATTTCTTTTTGGAATTTCGAAGGTTTCACTTCCTTCATCTTCTCTAACTTCAATATCACGTAGGCTGGCTTCCCGTGATCTGGTTGGCCCTATCTTCTCAGGAAGGGGAAGGTCGAGATATTTTCCTTGAACCGAAACTACCAGTGACATTTGTTAGTGAGCCTTCCAATCTGGATCAGCTTCAGGTTTATTCTGAAGAATTTCTTCGATTTTAATCATGACTTCATCAGTGAGAAGATCAACTTTATCAACGGATTCAAGGTTAGAATCCAGTTGCTCAATATTACTAGCCCCAAGAAGGACTGTAGATACATTTTTGTTTTTGAGACACCAGGCAATAGACATTTGGTTAAGAGGCAAACCAACTTCTTGGGCAAGCGCCATCAATTTTTTTGTCTTTTCAAGTTTGGTTTTCCCTTCTTCTTTTTCAATCAAGAATTGAAGCCATTTGAATTTTTCAAGACCTAGACGTGATTCAGAAGGGACACCGTCACAGTATTTACCGGTAAGAATTCCTGATTCTAAAGGGGACCAAGTTGTTAAACCAATTCCACTCTCTTTATAGAGATAACGATATTCATGTTCGACTTTATTCCTGTTGAACATATTGTACTGGGGTTGCTCAACAATGGGAGGAGTATAGTTATACTGTTTGGCCACACTTCTGGCCTTCATTACTAGATCTGCCGGCCATTCACTTGTTCCCCAGTAAAGAATTTTTCCTTGAGTGATCAAATGATGCATAGTCGATACTGTTTCAATGATAGGAGTGTCTGGATCAGGACGATGACAGTAATAAATATCCAGATATTCTACTTGAAGTCTTTTTAGAGCATTATTACAAGCGTCTACCAGATGTTTTCTTGATAGACCTTTTTGGGTCGGTTTGTCTCCGCCCCAATAAACTTTTGAAGAAACGCAGTAGGTGTCACGAATCCATTTGAGATTCTTCAGTGCTTCACCCATGATGGCCTCAGTTTCACCATCACCATATGCTTCGGCATTATCAAAAAAGGTCACACCTTTGTCGTAGGCATGGGCCATTAGCTCGGTGGCTTTTCTTACACCAAGCTGATTCTTAAAAGTAACCCAAGAACCTAGTGATAGGGAACTTAGGAATAAACCACTTCTTCCGACTTTCCTGTATTCCAATTTTGCATTCCTTCAATTGAATCATGTTTATCTTTGTTATCTCTTTGCTCAAGAGGTCTTCTGACAATTCTTGCATAGAGATCGATTTTTGGATCAAAAATGAATTTCAAAAAGAGTTTCGTCCATGAAGTATGATAGTAAAGATTATCATAATACTCTGGAGCAATGGCCTTTAGTTTTGGAAGGTTGTTCCAAGGAATTTTGTAAAAATCATGGTGTTCGTTGTGATACCCAAGATTGAAGCTTAGTTTATTTAAAGGTCCATAATAACTATAAGTTTCTTGACCATCTCTAAATATGTAATGCTCTTGAATCCATCTGGCACCTACTGGGTGTAGTCCAACACCAAATGCCGTTGAAAGAAAGATGTAAATCAATGCTTTCCATCCAAAGAAATAAACAAGAGCA
>SBGE01000174.1 GCA_006226755.1 Deltaproteobacteria bacterium
GAAAGCAAGTGAGGTCATCTAGATTTCTGATCTTAGCATTTTCATCCATCATTTGAGTTCTGGCGAGATTAACAAGACTTGAAAGACGATTTTCTGAATCACCACTAGAAATGGCACCAGTTATAACTTCCGTTGTCAAATTTGCCGACAGTCCATCTGTACTGATGAGAATGATGTCTCCCTTATCTACTTTTTGTTTGCAGCTAACTTCTACTCTGTAATCACCAAAACCCAAGGCATTAGTAATGACATTACTCTCTTCATGAACAAGTGCTTTTTCTTCAGTTATAAGTCCAGACTCTACACCGTAGCCGGTAATTGAATCGTCAATTGTTCTAAAGCGATAATGACCTTTCTCATTCATAACCAGACCGAAAGAATCACCAATATTAAAAAAACGAACATAATTTTTACCAAACTCACAAACTGTAAGGGTTGTTCCACCCATCTCGTCAGACTTGGTTATTTTTTCATTTATCTTCTCAATACTATCGAGAATTATTTCGCATACAGGTTTGGTTTCATAATTTTTCTTTAATTGCGATGCCAATGTAGACAGTGCAGTTTTGCTGGCTAGCTCACCTTTTTCGTGCCCACCCATTCCATCGGCCACCATCAGAAACCCTGTTTTATTATCTATATTCACATAAGCACTACTATCTTGATTGATATCGTACCCTGGTGCTCCCATAGAATAGTGAAAGAGTTTACCGGATAAGAAAGACAATTCGTTGACTTCATCTTTTTGATTGTTGTACCAAGATTTAGAGTCAATCTCTATTCCCATGACATCTGCTCCAAATAAAAGCGCAGCTGCCCAGCTGTTTTAAACTTTTTGAGAATAAGTGATTTTTTAAGACCGCAACAAATATCTTTTACGGCATTGGGCATTTTAGCGTAATGTTTTTTACCACCAAGTGAATCATAAAAAACTCGAATCAAATCCAATACATCTTCATGAATATTGATTGGTTTCGCTGCTCCCCATTGAAACATATCGATGACTTTTAAGTCGTAACCAAGTCCTACTCTTTGAACAATGATATTTTCTGTATGCAAATCGCCATGATACTCTTTCAAGTTATGAATCTCTTCCATTCCTTTCGCCAACGCATGAAGAAGATGGACAGCTTGAAATGGAGGAAGCTTCTTTCCTGACTGACGCTCAAGAAACAAATGAAGTGGTTCTCCTTCCACAAAGTCAGAAACGAGAAATGAAACTTTCTCACCTTTCATCCACAAAGTTTCCTGAGTGGCATACTGAATAAGAATACGACAACTTCTAAGTTTATGAAGTTTCTTTGCATAGAAGATAAGTGACTTATTTCGGTCATTTCTTTCTGGAAAGAAAAACTTGGCCGCACGATCGATTCCAGTCATGGTTTCTCTAACAGTGTAAACCTCACCTTCCCAGCCACTACCTAGTTTTTGAACGACTTGATATTTGCCTCCGGCCAAGAGTTTACCTACAGGAAAATTGAATGAATTTATTTTTGATTTCGCCATATGTTTATTCTAAAAGGCGCGAGCATTCTTTCAAAGATAAAACGTTAAGGAATCTGAGTAGCTTTCAATTATGACGGAGGGCGAAATTCAGCTTTTTTGGCCACCAAGGGAAGGAGTACAAAAATGAAGATCAAAACAAAGATGAAACCAAAAACCATATAGGCCTTCATCCCAATTTCAGGTCTGTCCATCATCCATCCCATAAAAGGTCCCATGATGATGAAAGCTACTCTAGTCCCAAGGCTGACCAAACTATTGGCCGTTGCCCTCATTTCACCACCGACTCTAGCGTTCATTGCATCTCTGATCAAAACCATATTGATCCCTCGACACATTTGAAAACAGAAACAAAAAAGGATTCCGATGAAAGTGGGAAAAAATCCCATTCCAAAGTAACCAATGATTGGAAGTATCCCCATAATCACAAGACTGCTGGCACCTCCAAGTGACTTTTCCATTCGATTTGCAAGTGTGGCACTCAACCCGACTACCAAATTAATGGCCGCCCATAGAAAACCAAAATATTTAAGATCAACACCAATGATTCGCCAGTGTTCTTGAAATGACCAAACTGCGACCAAAGTAGCCGTTCCATAAATCATTCCATTAATCATGATCAAGCGTATGAGGGGTGAATCGATAAATAGATGCCGCCATATTTTGAGTGCATTTTCCTTGTGGGTAGTCTTATCCATTTTTTCTCGATGAGGTTCAGTCAAAGAAAAGGCCAAAAGAAAAGGAATCCATGCCGTCACGGCATGAACTTGAACAGGAAGATCAAGATAATAACTGGCCAGAACACCACCCAAAAGTGCTGCAATCGTCTCGCCCAATTGATAGTACAAAACCTTCTTCCCCATCAGCTTACTCTGTCCTTCTACATCACCGACTGCATCCAGAGAATCATAGAGAAGAGCAACATCTGTTCCTGAAAACAAACTCACCCCAAGAGCTAAAATAAATTCAAAAAGAAGAAAGGCCCAAATGCTGTCTGCAAAAGCAAAAAGGGTGAAGCCCAAACCATGAAAAAAGCTCGCAGCTATGATAGTCCCCTTCCTTCCAAGAAGATCTGAGAGATAACCTGAAGGGACTTCTAAAATCAGGACAGAGGCCGAAAAAAACGCCTGGAGCTGATAGATTTGTTCCATTGAAAGGCCGCGACTTTTGAAAAATGGAACCATGATTGCCATTGGAATAAGAAACATCCAAGCAAAACCTAAAAGATAGATTCGCCGGGGATTTTTCTTTAATTGCTCATGATAGTCGAGGTTCATTCTGACCCTAATCACTCTTAAATACTTTCGAATTTCTAAAGAGTTAGGGAGATATATAAGTCAAAAGATCTGAAAAAAAACTTACAAGAATCGTAAAAATTCTTACATTTAGGTAATTGCTACACACTTTCTCCCCCGCGATTTGTGATGGTACACCGGACTTGATATGAAGCCTCTACACAAAAGCTAATCTCATTTTGGAGGGGAAAATGAAAAAATTGATAATGATGCTCGCTTTGGGCATGGCCTTCGTATCAACGGCGGCAATGGCTGAATACTGCTCTTATGAACTACAAGGTCCAAGAGGAATGGTATTCGATAGATTTACAGAATACGGATACGATCGTTTTGATGCTTGTCAAAACGCTCAACAAGAATGTGAAAGAGCTCAGTACCGACGGCAAAGGGATGGTCTTAGACCAGGAATCTGTATGCGTTCAGGTTCAATGCCAGGGCCTACACCAAGACCTGGTCGATTCTCTTGTGTTTCTGAACTTCACAGAGGAAACGGTTCAATCCTTAGAACTTTTGTAGGTAGAGGAATGGATATGGGTCAAGCTTGTAAAGAAGCGAGAAGAGACTGTGAGCTTGAGGCCGCAAGAGCAAGAAGAGGAAACAGATACGGATCACTCTATTGTACAACTAATCCAAATGGCAGACCGGTTCCAGGACCAGGTCCAGTTGTAGTATCAAGAAGCTGTTCAGTTGAACTTGTTTCACCTAGATTTGGTCTTCAACAAGTATTTAACGGATATGCCACTGGAGCTTTAGGATCTGGCGTTCAAGAGAGAGCTTGTGACAACGCCATGAGCCAGTGTCAATCTAGAGCTGTAAGAAGACAGTACTGTAGAAGAAGATAATTAACGAGTTAACAAACTTGAAGATAAAGGGTCCTTTTTAAGGGCCCTTTTTTTTGCCTGCTTTAAAATAATTACCTAAAATAAAGAGACTTCTCACTCAATTAAATGCAGGAAAATCATGGAAACCACCAGTTATATAGAAAGACGTAATGAACTCCTTGAAAGAATAGGTTCTGGTATGGCCATAGTCATGGCCAGCTCGCACAAACAGAGAAGTCATGACACTGAGTACTCCTATCGCCAAGATTCAAATTTTAAATACCTGACTGGTTTTAATGAGCCAGAGTCCATCTTGGTTTTAACTCCTGAAAACGAAGTCAAAACAACTCTTTTTGTCAGACCCAAAGATGAACTGGCTGAATTATGGTCAGGCAAAAGGATGGGCATTTCAAAAGCACAGGAACTATTAGATGTAGATGATGTTCATTCAATCGAGGATTTTGAAAGAATTCTACCAGAACTCATGCCAGGTCACGATAGTCTCTACATGGACCTCTTTGAAGATTCTTCTGAAGTCGTAAAAATGTTGGAGAGATGTAAAAAAATTCAAATGGCAAAAAGAAAGGCCAAAGTTCTACTACCATCAAGTTTTAAAAATTTAAGGTCTGAAATAGGTCGCATGAGACTAAAAAAAGACCAAAATGAAATTCTTGCGATGAGGAAAGCTGCATCGGCAACTCTACTCGGACACAAAGGCGCCATGGCCTTTACAGGCCCCGGTCGTAACGAAAGAGAAGTTCAAGCGTATATGGAATTTCTTTTTAAAATGGGTGGAGCTCAAGGCACTGCCTATGAAAGTATTGTAGCTGGTGGAAACAATGCCAACACACTTCACTACGTAAACAATAATGAAAACCTTAAAGACGGTGACCTGCTACTGATCGATGCTGGTGCGGAGTTCAATCTCTATGCTGCTGATGTGACTAGAACATTTCCAGTAAATGGAAAGTTTTCTCCCGCCCAAAGAGATGTCTATCAACTTGTACTCGAAGCACAAAAGGCCTCCATTGCTATGGCCAAACCGGGTAAGACACTAACCGACGTTCACAAGGAAACTTTAAAAGTCCTGACTGATGGTCTAATTCATCTCAAAGTCCTTGAAGGTAGTCTCGAAGAAAATTTAGAGCAACACCTCTACCGACGCTTTTATCCCCACGGAACCAGCCATTGGCTTGGTCTCGATGTACATGACGAAAGTCCATACATTACCGAAACACTCGATGAATATGTTTTTGAGGAAGGAATGGTATTCACCATAGAACCAGGTCTCTATTTCCCTGCAACAGATGCCACTCTCAGAAATGAACTCCAAGGAATTGGTATAAGAATTGAAGACGACATCTTAATTACACATAATGGTCACGAAATTTTAACGGCCGGAATTCCAAAAGAGATTAAAGAAGTGGAGGAAGCGTGCAAAACAGACTACAAATCATTTCTGTGATTCTTGTCTTCTTTGCCGGACCGGTCCTGACAGAAGAATCACCTATTTACTTTCAAATCAAACATCAAAATTGCATTTTGATCACTGAGCCGGCCAAGACCAATGATAAAAAATTCAATAAACATTTTGATGATGCTCTTAAACAGCGACATTATAAGGCCATAAATACTTCAAAAGTGACTCCAGGATCACTGTATCTCCAATGGGATCGACAAAGACATGGGCACGGACTCTATAAAGATTGTTCAGTAAACCTCGTCCTCAAACAAGCTAAAGAAAATTACAAAAGTAAAACTGACAAAACCCTTCATGAAAAAAACGTACGTCGTAAATACCCTCGAATCACTCGAGAAGGCGATGAACGTTGTCGAAGAGCTCTTAAAGAGGCCTTTGTTCACATTCCAACTTGCTCAATACCAGGGAAAAATTAGAACTTCCGTCCACCCATATAATCAATAATAAGATTAAGTGGTTTTATGGAGTTTTTATGGGCAGAAGTGTTTTTGATTTCATTTGATAGCTCAGTTTCCATAATACCAAGAACATTCTTAGCTTGCTCTAGGTGCCAATGGGCCTGTTTTTGAATGGCCTCAACTGCTTTATCCAAGTTCTCTTCACCCACTAGACTCATGATATCTTCACCTGATTTGAATTTATCAAAGACATCAGGTCTCATCGTGAACCATTTATAAACAACAGAGTTTACAACTCCATTTTTAAGATCAAGAAGTTGATCTTTTTTACTTTGACCAGAGAAATCCAAAGTATCATCCATCATCTGAAAAGCTAAACCGAGATGACTTCCAAAAGATCTGGCATACTCAACGAGGTTATCTGATTGACCTGACAAATAAGCAGGGGCCAAACAACACCAACTCATAACGGAAGCTGTTTTTAATTCTGCAATTTTTTTAATGATTTCTTCAGTGTAATGACGTGACTCACAAGCATCAGACTGAATCCATTCACCTTCAGCAAGGTCTTGAATAACAAAGCTCATCTCTTTTACCAATTCAAGATGACCGGTTTTGGTAAGAGTCACGATCACATCTGCAAGAAGATAGTCTCCTGCCAAAATGGCCTTTTTATTTGAACCGGCGATGTTGATTGAAGGAACGCCTCGTCTTTCAGTGGCATTATCAATGACATCATCGTGGGCAAGTGAAGCTGCGTGAACTAACTCAATGGCCTTGGCAAAAGGAACGACTTCTTCTACAGATCGTCCGAAAAAGGCCCCCATTAATTGAGTTAGCATAGGTCTTAGACGTTTGCCCCCCACGAGTACTGTATTTTGAAGGAGTTGATTCACTTCTTTATTGCAGTTCTCTGATTCTATTCCAAGTTCCATTTCATTTATGGATTCGAGAATATGAGGGTCAATAGAGCTAAGTAGTTCTGTAAGCATAAGTTCCTGTATTTTAGTCCAGTCTTTCTAGCATCTCTATGCGCCAAAGTAAACGAAATGCTTTTTGTGCAAAGCCTATTCGTTCATTAAAACAGGCCACCTAGAGATTGAAACATTGTGTAAAAAAAGATAATTAAGGGCTACAAATGTGAACAAAATAACACGGAGCGTCTAATGACCGTAGGACTTCAAACCCGTAAAAAAGAATCTTGGAAAATTTTTGACGAGATTGCAAAAACATATGACCTACTCAACAGAATTCTTTCCATGGGGATCGATGTTTATTGGAGACATAAACTTCTCAAGTTTCTCCCAAACAGAAAAAACATCGTCGCACTAGATTTGGCCACAGGTACAGGAGATGTTCCATTAGTTCTGGTTAAAGCTCCAGAAATTTCAAAAATTATTGGAATGGACCTTTCTAAGGGAATGGTGAACATCGGCAAGGACAAGATCAAAAAACGTGGTCTTGACCATA
Organism: Deltaproteobacteria bacterium; assembly: GCA_006226755.1. Classification (GTDB taxonomy): domain Bacteria; phylum Bdellovibrionota; class Bacteriovoracia; order Bacteriovoracales; family Bacteriovoracaceae; genus M0603. The sequence goes on from SBGE01000174.1 coordinate 6,968, forward strand.
TTGTTGACCTAAGAATTGGGGACGGTACTGATATCTCACTTCCTGATGAATCAGTAGACATGGTGACCATTAGTTTTGGGATTAGAAATTTTTCTGACCCCAAAAAATCTCTCAGAGAAATTAAAAGAGTCCTCAGACCTGGTGGAAGACTTCAAATCATGGAATTCTCAATTCCATCAAATTGGTTTTTTAGGAAAGTTTATTTCTTCTATTTCAGAAACCTTCTTCCTTTTGTAGGAAATATCATCAGTGGACACAAAGACGCTTACACTTATCTCAACCATACAGTTGAAGATTTCGCTTATGGGGAAGAATTTGAAGGTTGGATGAAAGAGGCTGGATTTGTTTCAACTACTTTCAAACCTCTAACTTTTGGAATTGCAACCCTCTATATTGGGGATAAGGCCTGATCAAAATGTCATTTCTGGATTTGACTGCCACTATTCTTAATTTGCTTAAAAAGCAAAGCTTTCAAAAAGAAAGAGGGAACAATCATGTCCATATCTGGGAACACGAACTTGAAAATGTGCTGGATCTGAAAAACCTCACTCTCCATACCCAAGCTCTTCCACAATGTTTTCTTGCTTCAAAGAATGCAAAAAGAGAGGATCTCGCTTTAGGTGCAACAAAGACATTTAGACGATTGGATGAGACAGAGACTTTAGACAAATATCTTGAACAAGAAAATGTCCAACTTTTCGGAGGCAGAAGATTTGATCCAATGAAGAATATTGGAAATGAGTGGAGAACTCTTGGTGACATCTATTTATTTCTCCCAAGGATTCACTTCATCACTTCAGGAAATAAAACCAGGATCAGAATCAATTTTATTGAAAATGATTTACTAGATAATGGTGAACTTAAACCAGAAGTTCTATTTGAAATTCACGACACAATCAGTTTTACGGAACAGTCTCAATTAAACCCTTATTTCTCATTCGACCATCAATTACCTGGCGAAAGTGAATGGGGAAGAAAGATCAATGGTTGTCTCAACATCTTTTCGAATGGGAAGATAGGCAAAATCGTACTTTCGAGAAAACAAATCTTTACAGCAAAATCAAACACTGATCTTAAAATACAACTTGAAAAAACCAAAGTTGAAGGAAATTACATCTTCTATTTTAAATATAGTGAGGAAGATGCATTTCTATCAGTAAGCCCTGAAAAATTATTCTCCATTAGAAATGGAAGAATTGAAGTCGATGCGCTTGCAGGTTCATCACCTCGGGGTAAATCCAAAT